>CAHJXG010000257.1 GCA_903644035.1 Rhodospirillales bacterium | reverse complement strand
GTTCCCCGACTTTGAGCGGATCCACGGCGCCGTTTCCGGGCGCCGCGCCCAATTTCGCAACCAGGAATCCTGTGCTCCTCTTAGACCCGGTCTGCCCCTACCGGACCCTACCACCTTCCGGGTTTCTTGGTTCGGCTTGAGGCCGTTTCTCCGTCCCGGCCTGCATGCATTTCCAGGTGCGGGGTGCGGCGGCTGTCAGGGCTGGCCGCAGGCCACCGCCGAAGGCGGCGCGAAGCGGCCTTGATGGCCGCCGCACCCCGAGCCAACCTTAGTCAGGTCGGGGCGATCAGCGGGTGGTCCGCTTGCCACATTCAGCACCGGGACCTTGAGGTCCCGTATGCTTAGCCCTGGGTAGGGAGTCGACATGAACAATCTTGATGATCTCAGGGCCGAATGGATCGAACTCCGGAAGAGCCTAAGCCGCCACATAGCCGAGTTTGAGGCTGGGGAAAGAATACGTCCGATCGGCCAAGAACCAGGCAAAGCCACGGAGGAACTCCTGATACGCTTAAGGCAATACCGTTCCGACGTGGAGTCCTGGCTTGCCGCCCTACCGTCCGAAGCCGAGTGAGGTTTCGGAGTCTGCGGAAACCCTTGGGAAGCAGAGCTGTTCAAGCTGTCATCCCGGCTTGGCCCGCCCCTCGTACATGAACGTCATCGGCCGCGGCCCGCGGGCGTAGCCGGTGCGGAGGTCGTCCAGCCGGAAGCCAGCGGCCCCGACCAGTTCGTCCACCCGCCTGTTCAGGTGGCAGCCCCCGGCCACGTGTCTCCAGGCCGGGGTAAGGGTATCCTGCCACCATCTCACGCCCGCGTCCGGTGCCCGGCCGTGTTCGGCGAACAGCAACTGCCCGCCCGGGCGGAGCACGCGCCGAGCCTCCCGGAGGACCTGCACGGGATCCGCGACGCTGCACAGGCTCCAGGTCGTCAACACGGTGTCGAAGCCACCGTCCTCAAGCGGAAGCCGTTCACCCGCTCCCTCGACAACCTTGAACGGGAACCGGAGTCCGGATCGTCGCTGCCGGGCCATCGCAACCAGGGCGGGCGACGGATCCACCCCGACGACCTCCGTGACTTGGGGTCCGAAGAAGGGAAGATTCAGGGCGCTCCCAATTCCGATTTCCAGCACGCGGCCGGACGCCGTCCGACCGACCCGTTCGCGGTATGGCACGAGTTCCTTGGTCCGCATCGCAAGCGCAAGCAGCCACGGCAGGACGTGGCGGTCGTAGATGCCTGGAGTGTTCATACGCTTCTCTCCATGTCCCAGGTCCATCGCCGCGACGGTCCCATGAGGCCATCCCGGTGGAGCTTTGCCGCCCCTGCAAGGGTCATACGCCTCGGCCGTTGCGGGTCGCCAATCTCATGGACTTGAGATACGTTCCTTCGCTGTCGGCGTGGACGGCCAGGCACTCGTTGCAACCACCTGGCCCGACGAACTCACGTGCCGGGAACGCGATGTCATCCGACAAGGGCGGAACGTGGTTGGGACGATGCACGGCGGTCTGATCTCAGCCATGGTGCAGAATGGAGTGGCGGCGCAGGCTGCTCCCTGCCGCCACTCAACGACACCGCCTCGATGAACGAGCGTGGCATCGTCATCCTCACGGGCGCGGGCATTGCTGCTGGGATCGAGGACGTAGCCACGCCGGAGGCCTTCGCCCGTGACTCGGCGCGCGTGCAGGCCTTCTACGATGCAAGACGGGTCCAATTGCGTGACCCTGCCATCCAACCGAATGCCGCCCACCACGCGCTCGCTCGCTTGGCGCGCGAGTACCCCGGCCCTGTCCTCGTCGTCACCCAGAACGTGGACGACCTGCACGACCGTGCCGGTCAGCCCAACCTGCTGCACATGTACGGCGAACTCTCCAAGGCGCGGTGTCTGCGCTGCGGCATGGTCTCTCCAATCAAGGGCGCCGGGCTGGCTGCCACGCCCTGTCCCACCTGCGGTGCCCAGGTCCTGCATCCTCACGTCGTCTGGTTCGGCGAGGTCCCGATGCATATGGAGGAGATCGAGGAGGCGCTGGAGGAGCGCTGCGGCCTCTTCGCCGCGATTGGCACGAGCGGGCAGGTCTACCCCGCCGCGGGCTTCGCCGAGACGACATGAGCGCATGGCGCGCGCACAGTGGAGTTGAACCTGGAACCTACCATGCTAACGCGCGCCTTCGACGAAGCCTGGCACGGCCCGCGACGGAGATGGTCCCGGCGTGGGTGGATAAGGTGCTCGTGGCCGCACGTCACGATGCCTAGGGTTTTGGAGCAAGCAGAACCGGCCTCTACGCGCCGGGGCAGCTACCGCAGGATTGGGCGGAAAGCGGCTGTAGAGGCTTTTCAGAAAGTCAGGATCTGTAGCTAGCATACACGTCCGGAGCTGCGGGCAAGGAAGGCCCTGCACGCGATGGGCTATCGCTTCCGCCTGTATCGGCAGAGTCTTTCGAGTTCTCCTGCCGTTGATCTGCCGCGAAGCTTCGGTTCCTTGATGCGCCAGGAGAAGCAATTGACAGACTACCGGGGCGCGCGAGGGTCCAACACCGGCGACGACTTTCACGAGCTGTGGGCTGCGCGCCTCGCCATCGGCCTCCTCGGCGGCGACGGTGGATTGGAGGCTCTGGCGGTCGAGGGGATGCTGGAAGAGGGGAAGGCGGACACCTGGGATGGGGTGGACTGCGCTCTGTATTTCGACGGCCCCGACGCGGTGTCGGCGAGCCGCATTCGGGTGGAACAGCTGAAGTACTCGGGTTCCTCTCCAAAAGCGCCATGGACGGTCGCGCGCCTGATTCAGACAAAAGCCGGGGCGAAGAAGAGACAAGGAAGCAAAGTACGAAATGCGTCGGTCATCGCCCGATTGGCCGAGGCATGGAAGGGGATCCGGAATCTGCGGCCCGGGCGGCGGCCGCCGGAAGCTGCCCTGGTCACCAACCAACCGGTCGCTCAGGAAGTTACCGATGCCGTCGCGCGTGCGGCCGCCGCGCCAGTCAGAATTCCAAAAGGTCCTAGAAAGGCAAACGAGCCTGACGAAGTAAAGCTAGCCCGAGCGTCGGGCCTCACGGCGGCAGACTTCCAGGATTTCGCTGCCTCCCTCGATCTCGTTTCGAGAACAGGCTCCCGCTTCGCCCTTGAAGACCGGCTCCTCCAAGCGATGGCGGCCTGGACCGACGGGGATGCCAGGACGGCGTCGCTCCTGCTCCGTCAGTTCATTCGCACACGCATGTTGCCGGAGCACGACCGCGCGCCAATCACACGGGAGGCGATACAGCTTAACGCGTTGGGAGCCTCTGACAGGCATGCGCTCTTTCCGTGCCCATCCGACGTCAGGCGGACTGACTGCTTGGTCCGTAGGACGATGGTCGAAAAGGCAAGCTGCCGCATTGCCAGTTACCAGTTCGTCTGTATCCATGGAAACGGTGGCGTCGGAAAGACGACGGCCCTCCAGCAGGTCAAGGAAGACCTTCCGAGCGGCTCGCTCATGGTCATGTTCGACTGCTACGGTGGGGGTCGATATCTCGATCCGGCGGCTCTACGCCACAAACCTGCCGATGCCTTTGTTCAATTGGCCAACGAGGTCGCCACACGGCTTCGCTTGCCCCTGCTACTGTCGAGGCATGGGACGACGGATTTCCCTCGGATGTTCATGCATCGACTACGCCACGCAGCCGAGACGCTCGCCGCGGCTAATCCGAACGCCCTGTTGGTCGTGGTTGTCGATGCCGCCGACAACTCAGTTACTGCTGCGGAGGAACGAGGTCCGCCGGAGAGCTCATTCGTCCACGACTTCGTGCTGCTGCGTGAACTTCCGGGGAACGTGCGCTTCGTCGTCACCGCGCGGACGAGTTGCCTCAAGGGATTACGCCTTCCCGAGCACTACGACCGCATCCGTCTCGAACCGTTCACCCGCTCGGAGACGGCTACATTCGTAGGGCTGCACCGATCCGCGCCGGACGACTGGATCGAGGAGTTCCACGTTCTCTCCAACGGATTGCCCCGAGTGCAGTCCTATGCCTTCGAGGGCGAGCAGGGTAGTTCCGACACTCCGCTCGAACGTCTGCGCCCTGGAAAGTCCCTCGACGACGTCTTCGAGCAGCGCTTCATCGAAGCGCTGACGAAAAACGGGAGTCTCCGGCAGCTCGAGAGGCTCTGCGCAGGCTTGGTGGTGCTCGCGCGGCCAGTCCCGGTCGCCGCGCTGGCGGCAGTCCTTGATCTGGACGCGGACCACATCCGCGACACCTGCTCCGATCTCGCACCGGGAATCCGACTGGACGACGATGCGGTGCGGTTCGCCGACGAAGATTTCGAAGCTTTTGTCCGCGAGCGTGCGGGGCAGGAATTGGCACCTGTCCGAAATCGCGCGGCCACATGGCTCCTGTCCCAGTCCGGGAACGACCAGTATGCTGCCATTCACGTCGCCCCAACGCTATCCGCCGCGGGGCGCTTCGACGATCTGCTCGCCTTGGTGGAACGTGAGCCGATTCCCGCCGCAGTGAACGACGCCATCGAGCGGCGCGAGGCGGAGGTCCAGCGACTGCGGTTGGCCTTGTCAGCATCGCGCGCCGAGGGAAAAGACTCGCGCGCCTTGCGATACGTGCTCCTTGGCGCTGAAGGCATCCGAACCGACGACGCATTGCGGGATTTGCTGGCTGCGAACCCGGACCTTGCAGTGCGCTTCGCCACCGACACGGTAGGCCGCCTCCTGCTGTCCGACCCGGACTGCCGACCGAACCACGGACGCCTTCTCTTTCATCAGCTCGTCGTCCATGCCGAACGCGGAGATGCCGTCTCCTACAAAGAGGGCATGCGCAGCCTCGCCGCGTGGCTGGAGGCGAGGCGGGCGTTGCAACTAGATCTCCATGATCAGCCGATGGAGCGCTGGCCCATTGGTAACCAAACCGTGGAAGCAGACGTGGAGGCCGTCTTCAAGCTGAAGGGCGCGCGGGAGGCGTTAGGGCGTCTGGAAAGCTGGAGGCCGAGCACGCTTCATGTCGAGGTTGGCCTGACCTTGCCCGCCCGTCTTATCGCCGAGGGGAAGGCGACAGCCTTGGAGGAGATCCTCGGCGACGGCGGGCTGGACCCTATCGGTGGGGTCTTCGTCCGAGTGCCACTCGCGCTGGCCGGACAGGAGATCGATACCGAGCGCCTGGAACAAGGCCTCCTGCGGCTCTCGAGAATGGTCCGAATCTCCGGGTTCATGGGGGGCTACCAGAGCAACGACGCCCTCCAGACCCGCGTCGTGGATCTCCTCCTGACAGGCTGCGAGATTTTGACCGCTCGCGCACCGGAGCGGGAGGGAGTGGACGCCATTCTCGCCCGCTTCCTGGAACCCGCGCTGCGACGCGTTGATAAGCACCACACGTCAGACCTGGCTCGCCTGGATGCCCTGTTCCGGGCCTTCGCACTTCGGGAGGCAAGGGCCGGGCACGCTCCTCTGGTTGCGGAGATCTTCGAGCAGAGGCCGAAGGTGGACTCCAAGCCGGACGACGGACGGCGACAGATCGGCCGGGACGAAGCCGACCGTGATCGCGAGCTCCAGGAGCACGCAGGCACGGTATTCCCGAGTTACGGAGTGGTTGCCTGCGTCCTCGTCGGCCTGCATCGCGGCGACTCCGCGCTGGCGGAACTCCGACGCGGCACGGGTTCCATCGGGGAGAACGGCTGGCGGCTGAGGCGGGGTTTCAGGCACGGGATCGTCCGGTCGCTCGCGGCCCGGCAGGTCCTGTCGCTTCTCGCCATGAATATCGATCCTGCGCACCTGATGGAGGTTGCGCTCGGTCTAGACGATAGCTGGCGAGCGGGACACATGGCGCCCGACCGAGGCCTTGTGTCGCGGCTCTCACTCCGGCCCAAGCTGCACGAGCAGCTCGCGGCTGCCTTGACCACAGCCGCGCGAGCGGCCGCTGACCTGAGGATCGGCGCTGGTGGTAAGGCAGATACCCTGATGGGATATGCCCGCCTGCTGCTTTCGTTGAGTCCCGACGACGCCGGTGCGGTCTTTCAGCTCGCGGTAGGCGCGGCAGGCGAACTCGACACTGAAGGCCGGGCGCAACTCATCATGCTGGAGCAGCTCGTGCGCCGGGCAGCGAATGCCATGCTCGACCGACGCGAGACCGCGCTGACGCTCGGCGAGGTGGTGGCGGATGCCGCGATCCGGCTCGAAAGCGACGATCACTTTCCTTGGGACCAAGCCATGGCCGCTCTGATGCGGCTGGATCCGCAACTAGCCCTCGCCGCCGCATCCCGTTGGGACGCCCGTGGCACCGTCGATCTTTGGCAAACCTTACCTGGAGTCCTCGGAAGCTCGCTCAAGACGAGGACGTTGACGCCGGGGCAGGCCGCGGCGCTGGCTCTCATGCTGGAGCACGACAAGGGCTCGCTGAAAGCTTCGATGTCCGAGGCTCGCACGTTGTCCTTACCGAACATCGACGTGCTTCAGGAGGAGGCAGCCCGCGATTTGCTCCTCCGACCAAGCCGAGAGGGCAAACTGTCCGAGATGTTGGCAGGATCGCTCGCACCGACTGGCTCCATAGCGGAGGGGGCCCTCGTGCAGGAGGAGTTCGAGCGAGCGCTCCGCCAAACCGTCACGTCGCCGGTGAACAATCGCAAGGCGAAGGCAAAGAGCGAAGCGGTTGCCCGGCACAGGTGGACGCCCGACGTCCTCGTGGACGCCTTGGCCATGGCCAGCGTCGTCTCCCGGCTACAATCGAACGCCCGTGTGGAAAAGGTGTACCTGTCCCGGGACGAGATACTCGCCACTGCCCGTGCCGCCGTCCCGCTTCGGGACCGCAACCGCTTCCTCGACGCCCTCGCGTCCTTGGATGAGGATGGCTGGGAAGGCGCGTCGGTCCGCGCGATCTTGGACACGCTGGACGCCTGGCGGTCACCCGGCGTGGACGCCTGGTCGAGGAACCGGCTGCCGAGGCTGATCAAGGCTCGGCTCCCACGGCTCTCTCTCGGCACGCCGTTCGGCAGGGACGAGCTCACGCCTCTCCTCGCCCACACTGGGCTACCTGTCGACGGTCAGCGGGACCTACTGCTCGCGTCCATACAGGACAATGTCGAGTCGCTGTCCGCAGAGACGATTTTCGCTTTGGTAGCGCGTGTCGGAGTGCTGCTGTCGGAGGCCGACACGGCGGATCTGCTTAACTGGTACGTGCGACGCCTCGCATCCCGAATTAGCCGCGAACACCTCGAGGCGGTCGGCCCGCCCGAAGACCTGCCCCGCACCATGAACGAGGCGATTGCACGCTTCCTCGTGGCCCAGATGGCTTCGCCGGACACCCGGATCCGCTGGCGGGCGGCGCATGCCCTCCGGCGGATGGCCCGGACCGGGGAGCGGGGGATCGTCCCGGCGGTCGTCGCCGAACACGGACGACAGACGGAGCCGGTTTTCTCCGGGCCGCCCCCGGCCTATTACCCGCTGGCCGCCCGCCTCTGGACGGTTATCTGCCTCGACCGGATCGCGGGGGAGTGTCCGACGACCGTCGCGCCCGTCGGGCCGTTGTTGTTGAGCGCGGCCCTCGATGACACTTTCCCTCACCTACTGCTTCGCGCCTTCGCGCGCGACGCATGTCGAAAGCTGGTCATCGCCGGTGTCCTGACGCTGACCCCAGCGCAGGCAACCGGGCTGGCGAGGGTCAATGAACCCGGCGTTCCACGAGTACGGGTCGAGAACCGCTACGGACCGTCCGGCTTCGTGTCCGGGCGAAAGGAGCGCCGCTTCCGCTTCGACCCAATGAACACACTTCCCGACTGGTATGAGAGAATAATGCGGGCCTTCGCCGGTCTTGACGGAGCTCGATTTCTGGATGAGGCCGAGCGGTGGATCGTTGATGTCTGGGGATGGGACGAGGAGGGTGTGCAGGCCGCTCCGCATCTCCGGCAGAGTCTCAGCGGCGACCGGAACTATGCCCTGACGAGCCATAGCCACGGATCGAATCCCACGGTCGAACCGCTGGATACCCATCTAGAATGGCACGCTATGTGGTGCGCGGCGGGCGAGCTCTTGAAGACCACTCCTCTCTGCGAGTGCGACCCGGGCGACTGGGACGATCTTGGCCACCGAGCCAGGCGCGAGCAACTAACCGAGCCGCCGTTGTGGGCTGCCGACCTCTTGGTTCCCACGCCTCTGCATCCGCGGCACTGGGCACTCGGGGAGGAGCTCTCCGCGGACTGGACGGCAGCCGTCGTCGAGGGCGACCATCGTCTCGCGTTGTTCCCGCCCGAGCGCGCCGACTATGTAGTGGTGAACGGCTACGAGGAAACGATCGCAGAGGAGCGTTCTCAGCGGACGCGGCTCTCGAGCGCCCTCGTCAATCCCTCGACGGCCCCGTCCCTACTACGCGCGCTTCAGACGATGGAGGACTCCTGGGATTACAAACTGCCGGACGAGGGCGACTCCGAGTTCGAGTTTGACGAGCCGCCCCACCGGTTGATCGGCTGGCTCCAGAGTCCGCAACGCGACGAGGGGATCGATAAGCATGATCCGTATAAAGGCTACGCTTGTTACATCAGGTCGCTGCCTGGAAATCGCGTCGGCAGAACCTGCGGTCTCGTCCGCGATGCCACCGGTGCACCCCTCTGGTCGCAACCTGCTGCCTCGGTTCCCATGTTTATCTATGAGGCTTGGGGCGAGAAGGAGAGCGACGATGACCGGTGGAGCACCCGCACGCGTTCTGTCGGGAGGCGGCTACTTGCGCACCGCGAGCAACTTGCGGGTTTCCTGCGTAGTGAGGATCTCGACCTCGTCGTCGAGGTGGAGGTAACGCGAAGTGGCCGCCAAGCTCGACGATACTCTGGCGAGGAAGACGCCACGGCGCCGGAAGGCAAGTTCGACCGCCTCTATCGACTCGACTCCTCGGGTGGCTTCCACGTCGCCGAGGGACATATTGGCACTTGGGCGGGAACTGGTACGGAACCTTGAACTCGACGCCAGGGGATCGACCATAGAACGCTGGATGGCCCACCATCTCGCCGAGGTGATAGCCCAGGCAGACGCGGCTACGGGCATCGAGAAGACGGAGGCCGATGCCCGGGCCGCCGACCTCATCCAGAAGCTCTGGGCCAAGCGACGCTCCCTTCCCACCTCGGCCGACCCGCTCGGCGGCTACCGCGAGTCGATCGCGGTGCTCTCGCGCTTGATGCCGGACGGCAATCCCTGGGCGGCTTACGCGGCGCGACATGGACTGGAAGGTCTGCTCCGGAATCTCTTCGACGCCATGGCGCGGGTCGTGGTCGGCGGGATCCTGCTTACCCAGACCCACGCGTCACGTGAGGTGAGCGCTGCCGAGACGGGCGCCCTCGAACAGGACGAGCGCGTCCTACTGGAACTTCTTGCATGGTGGGAGAAGGAGGTGCGGCCGTCACATCCCGCGATCGTTCGCGTGGTCATCGTGCCTTCCGGCGGGTCAGACAACACGGCGCGGGAAGAACAGGACACTGTCTCCACAGAGGCCGTTCCGGCCGATGACTTGGCAAATCTTTCAGAAACCGAGATCCGCTACCGCGTCAGGGGTGCGGTGACCGAAGATCTCGAGCGTCTTCGCAATGACCTAGATACCTTAATCCAACGCTGGCGAAAAGAAACGGAGAAGGAAGGCGACATTTCAAGAGAACTGGAATGAAAACATGTAAATGGCGATCACGCGTCGACTTTCTAGCGACGCCTGATCAAACGATCACGTCTCCTGGACACAAAAAAGTACCACCTTCTCCAGCCCATGTTCACTTTTCTGCGCAACCTTCTCCGTAGCAGGTGACTCCTGCGAGGGCGAAACCCCGGCGGCATGGATCAGCCCAGTAACGACGCTCAGCCCCGTGGCTTTCTGGACGAGCGCATGCACGGTCTCGCGCGAGGACACGTCCACCGTGGCTGTGCTCACCTTGTATCCGACATTCCCCATGACCTCGGCCGTCGCGTCCGCGTTCTCCTGGCGCATGTTGGCCAGCAGGACGTGTTTGCCGACGCCAACCCGGCGACACATGGAAGTTCGAGAAGGGCAGGCGCGAGTTGAGGGTGCGGGTCAAGGGGCCGCTGGTGTTCAACAACACTACCCTGAGATTGAACGCCGCGCTGACAGGGGGCGGCTTGGCCTACGTGCTCGAGGACCAGATGCAGGAGCACATCGCCGATGGACGGCTCGTCCGGGTGCTCGCCGACTGGTGCCCGTCCTTCGCCGATTACCACCTCTATTACCCGAGCCGTCGCCAGCCCACCCTGGCCTTCTCGCTGCTCGTAAAGGCGCCGCGCTACCGGGACTGAGCCAGTCTAGCCGTCGGCGTCGGCTTGGCGCCCGGGAGTTACAAGGGCAATGACTGTTGGCGAGCAGCAACGCGACAGTCTTCAAATTTTCCTTGAATCGTGCCGTTCCGAATTGCATACTGGAGAGTCAGCCCGAAGGAGATCCAAAATGTCGAAGACAGCGGGAAATGCGCCGGGTCGCGTCACAGATACGCGTGCTAAAGGCATAAGGGCAACGTTCGACTCGCTGGCTTTTATGGCAACGACAGGGGGCTACCTTCTTGCTTATGCGTCGCTAATTGCCTCTTGGCACCAATCTCATGAGGCTCCCGGGGCCATGCTCCGAGCCACTGGGCAGTGTGGACTTGCCCTGTCCTATTGGATGATTGTCGCCCTCTTTGCTTATTATATCTCACCTCGGACATAGCGACGGATGTAAACCGCTCCCACGATCACAGGAATGGCCCATCTGAAATCCCAAAGTGCCGATGGCGGGGCAACGACCAGTCCTAACAACCATAGCAGAACTACTGTCACGATAATCCAGAACGTACCATAGCCCAGCCATTTCACTGGCAAGTTCTGGTACCGGCTTTCCCACTCTGGATAAAGCTTGTTGAATAGCTCTTCGGCGAGGTCGTCGAACATTCGGAAGCTGGACCACCCTGCAAAACGCACGCGTCTAGACCGGAATTCCTGAGGAAGCAACACAGGAAACGCGGTTTCCCCAACTTGGGTGGCTGGCAGATCGCAACCCATGAAGTCGCGAGGGGCGCAGACCATTAGGTCGGGAGGGATGTCGGACCCTCTTTCATGTCGATAAATGGTGCCATGTTTTCCGCACTGAAGTCTCACAGAACTCGGGGCCATGTCGTTCGGAGCCACATCGCCGGTCTGATTGAGGACGGCCTCCTACGTGGTGGATTTCGCGAACGAGCCGGACGCGATCCTGGCTGCCTTCAAGCAATACCATGCGACCGCCTAGCTCGCCGGTGTTCCTGTCCGATGTTGAAGCCCTACTCAATCCCGTGCCAGTCCACGCCATCGCGAGTTAAACTACTCAAACAGGTTTTTAGTCGCTGCCGCCGAACCAGGCGAGGAAGCGACGTCCCACCGAGCGACCGCGTTCCATAACCTTCGCCGCCCGTTGCTTCACGGCCTTGGCCGCCCGCGTCATGGGCCCACGACTACGACGCGATCGAGCGTCCGGAGTGACGGACGTCGGTAGGGAGACGGTGGTGGCCGCTTCGTGCGGTGACGGCTGCGCATCCTCCAGCTCCAGCACCTGGCTGGCGCTTGCTGCTGGAGCTGAGACTGTTCCTTCCATCGCCATGAGCTGCGCTGCTTCCGCCGCGACCGCGGGCGTCTGAGCCGAAGCGGCACCGTCATCCGGACGAGCAACCGCCTCTTCCGTTTCCGGTCTCCACTCACCAGCGCTCCCGGTGTTTCTTAAAGCTTCAGCCTCAAAACACGCCTTGGGTTTGACGGGCTGCGGATCCAGTGGGACAGGATCGGGTTTCGGATCCGCTTGCTTAGAGGACGGAACCTTGTCTCCGACCTTGGGATCCATCACATCCCCGGCCTTATCTACGCCACCTGCTGCGGGCTTGTCCTTTTCCGGCTCGGTGTTCAGGTGCTCCGGTGCAGTGCCACTCGGCGGCGCATCCTCAATCGGCAACATGTCGGGGAACGATTGCGCCTCTAGCGGCGGCATGCCCGTGGCTGGCACTTCGCCACCTGCCACGGGCATGTCGGCAACGGTATCCCACAGCGCCACACGCGTCGCCGACTCGTCGGCAGCCATCGGCGGCGCCTCGAGCGCTCCGCCTCTGGTGGCGAAGACTTGGCTCCAGTCCCAGACGGGCAGGATGATGTGGGCGAAAGGAGGATAGCTGCCCGGGCGCCAGCGGGCAAAATCCGGTGCCTTGAAACGGGGGACACCGCAGACCACCACCTGCTTTGCTTCCCAAATCGCGTACGCCAGCGCCTTGTCCTCGACTTGAAGCTGGACTTGCACGTTGTAAGGGGGATCACCCTCCTCGAGACCGAAGCGGCCGGAGATCTGATAGTGCCCATTAGCGTGATACGGGGCGGAGGTATTCCTTTCGAAGTCCCGGCGTTCGAACTCCAGCGTGACGGGGCGGCCTTGGGTCTTGTCACGCGCGCGCCAAAGGCGGTGGTGCTCCTTGAAGCCGAAGAAGAAGTCCCGCCAAGGGATCCTTTCGCCGTTGAAGACGACGTGGACTTTCTCCTCGAGTTGCGCGTCGTCACCGACGACGTCGGCCACCATGACGATGCTCTCGACGCAGTTCATATACGTCGACAGGCGCCGCTTTGAGTGCCGGTACGCGTATGCCTTCTCAGGATCCTCGCCCTGGCGGCCCAGAGTCTCTTCTGTTTCCAGCCCGACCAGCAGGACGTGGAGCCGGAATTCCACGTTTCCCTGCTCCGGGCTGCCTACATGCTCCACCAGGGCCGCCGCGCCCAGGTCGCGGACCTCGCGCGACTTGGCAACGATCTTCCGCAGCGTGGCGTCGATGTCGTACTTGCAGCCGAAATCATGCTTTTGGCCCCGCCGCAGCCCGAAGTGGGCTTTAACCCGGGTCCTCCCGCCATGCTTCGAATAGGCCGGGGTGTGTTTGAGCTTGGCGCTGCATCCGGCGCACTTGGGCATGCCGTGCTTGGCCCTCTGGTAAAGCGCGGCCGCAATGAGACCCGGCTGCGCCGCACCCTTTTCCGGCACCGCTTCCTTAAGCCTGACCGCCAACGCGGAACCTCTTGGACACGCCGGTGTGCATATGGAGATCGGAGGCGCCTGGTTCAAACGTCATCCGTGATAAGCAAGCTCGAGCGAGGCTACATTGACTGCTGCGGATCTAAGACCCGTGGAAGCAGCAGATCAGCCTGTTTACTCCCACGGACGAGGTAGAGGATGCCGCGTCCCTCGGTTTCAGCACCAATGTGGGCACCGAGCGTGCGGCGGCTTCGTCCCAAAGGTTGTCTCTTTGCCGCGCCAATCATATGAACCCGGGATATGGCGCGAGAGATCGAATTCAGGATCGTGGAACTCGTTCGGAACGCTCTTGGCGCTTCGCTGGTGTTAACGCCGGACTGGCTCATCCGGCCAGGAAGGAGCGAATGCGGAAGCGCCTGGGATGTCGTCCGGCAAATCTATGGTTCTTTGACTGACCTCGAGCTTCCGACGGAAATGCGCTCGGTTGAGCGCCGCACCGTCGATGCGGTGTTGGTCGTCGGCCCGCAGATGCGGATCCTTGAGGTGGACGAGAAGCAGCACTTCAACTTGTTTCGTGCTGAAACCCTCAGATGCTACCCCGCAGCAGCCGAGGTCGCATTCGACGTCCACGAATGGCTTCGGCTATCCGTTGCCAAGAAGAAGCTGGAGAAGTCGGGCTGGGCCAAACCTATGCCGCCGCTCTTTCCAGGGTTGAACGGCCGACACAAGCAGCGCGCTTTCCGGGACGCGCTCTGCGACCTCCTTCCCCCGGTTCATGGCTTTGCCCCTACGCTCAGGATCAACGACCTCGAGACGAAATCCTGGATCTGGCAATCGAATGCTGCCGCACGGATGGAGGCCTTGTTGCACGGCCGATTGGGGAAAGTGGTCTGATGGTCGCTTCCTCCAGGAAAAATGTGCACCTAGCTGACTACAAGCCCATTCCCATTTCCCGTGCGGTGGATCGGCTTGTGATGTTCACTGGTGCGGCAACGGGGCTTGCTCGCGTCCGTGGGTCGGTTTCTGGTCGTGCTGCCTTGGATATGGAGGGAGAACGATAGATGCCAGAAGCTCGGTACTGGCGGGTGCGGATGAAGGTTGCGGGAGACCGTGACGTGTCCGTCGAAGCTTGGAAGAGGGGCGAGGTTGGCGTTTGGTATGGCGCTTGGTCCGCGGACGAGTGGCAGGAAGCCT
>CAHJXG010000256.1 GCA_903644035.1 Rhodospirillales bacterium | reverse complement strand
GGCGAAGGCGGCGGCGCTGGACCGTGCCGGGGCGCGGCGCCTGCTGCTGACCCTGCAGCAGCTGGGCTACGTCCAGGTGCACGGCAAACGCTTCGCCCTGTCGCCCCGCGTGCTGGGGCTGGGATACGGCTATCTCTCGACCCTGCCGTTCTGGAACACCGCCCAGCCCGTGATGGCGGAGGTCGTGCAGGAAGTGCACGAGACCTGCTCGATCGGCGTGCTGGACGCCGACGAGGTCGTGTTCGTGCTGCGCGTCCCGGCCCGGCGCCTGCTCAGCTTCGACCCCAGCATCGGCAGCCGGCTGCCGGCCTACGTCCACTCCATCGGCCGCATGCTGCTGGCCGCCGCGACCGACGAGGAGCGGGACGCCTACCTGGCCCGCGTCAGCCTGCAGCGCTTCACCCCGCACACCGTGGCGAGCGTCGCGCAGCTGAGGGACGAGCTGGAGGCGGACCGCGCCCGCGGCTGGTCGTTCGTGGCCGAGCAGTACGAGCTCGGCATGTGCGGCATCGCCATGGCGGTGTTCGACGCGGCGCACCGGCCCGTCGGGGCGATCAACGTCAGCCTGATGCACGACACCGACGCCCGGACGCGCGCCGAGCAGGACATCCTGCCCCGCCTGCGGCTGGCGGCCCGGCGCGTCGGCGGATGACGGCCGCGCCCCTACGCGCCCGCCCGCATCTCTGCCACGAAGTCGTACTTGTCGCCGCGGTAGACGGACCGCGTGAACTCGATGGGCCGGTCGTCGGGCAGGAAGCTGTGGCGGACCGTGTGCATCACCGGGCTGCCGACCTCGATCCCCAGATGGCCTGCGTCGGACGGCCCGGCCGCGGCGGCGCGCAGGTGCTGCACCGCCCGGACCGGCAGCAGGTCCCGCACGGCAAGCGCCGCGTAGAGCGAGCTGCCGATGGCGTCCAGATCCGGCAGGTACCGGGACGGCACGGCGGCGTGCTCCAGCGCGAGCGGCACCCCATCGGCCAGGCGGAGGCGGACGAGGCGCACCACCAACTCGCCCGGCGGCAGCACGAGCGACAGCGCCTCCTCCGGATCGGCCTCGTGCACGCCCCGCGCCAGCACGCGTTGGCCCGGCTCCCACCCCCTCGCTTGCATGTCGTCGCTGAACCCGGTCAGCCTCGTCAGCGGCTGGGTGACCTGCTTCGACACGAAGTTGCCCGATCCCTGGCGCGAGACGATCAGCCCGCGCGCGGTCAGCACCTCGAGGGCCTTGCGCAGGGTGACGCGGGAGACGGCGAGGGTCTCGCACATCTGCCGTTCCGCCGGCAGCACCTGCCCGTGCCGCAGCAGGCCGGTGTCCACGGCCGCGGCGATCCGCTCCACCAGCTGGAGGTAGAGCGGGGCGGAGGTGCCGGGATCGGGTCGGAACTGCTCGACGAGGACGGTCATGCGCGCTGCCATTCTACAGGCACTCCCCTGCGAACACGAGGGCGACTCGACAGGTGACAGAGTGGTATTGGATTGGTATGTCCATGGTCATGACCCACGCGAGCCAGCCTTCCCACGCCGCCCCCGGCCACCGCATGGCGGCCGAGATCGCCGAGCAGCCGCAGGTCTGGCGCACCCTGCTGGCCCGCCGGGGCGAGATCCACGCGGTGGCCCGGCGCATTGCCGCCCATGCGCCCCGCTTCGTCCTGCTGGCCGCGCGCGGCACCTCCGACCATGCGGCCCTGTATGGCAAGTACCTGGTCGAGACGCTGCACCGCCTGCCGGCCGGGCTGGCCTCGCCATCGGTCGTGACGGCCTATGGCGTTGAGCCGCTCATGGCGGGCGGGCTGCTCCTGGCCGTGAGCCAGTCGGGCGGCTCCCCCGACCTGCTGCGGACGGTGCAGGCCGCCCGGCGCGGCGGGGCGCTGACGGTGGCGGTCACCAACAACCCGGCCTCTCCCCTGGCTCAGGCGGCGGAGCTGCACGTCGATGTGGGCGCCGGGCCGGAGCGCGCGGTGGCCGCCACCAAGTCGTACACGGCGCAGCTGCTGGCGCTGTATCTGCTGCTGGACCACCTGCGCGGCGGGGACGGCGAGGCGGCGGCGGCGCTTCCCGGGCAGGCGGAGGCGGTGCTGGGCCAAGCCGGTCTGATCGCCTCCCACGCCGTCCGCTACCGCTTCGCCCAGCGCCTGGTGGTGACCGGCCGGGGCTACAGCTATCCCACGGCGCGGGAGGCGGCGCTGAAGCTGATGGAGACCAGCTACATCGCGGCGCAGGCCTTCTCCGGGGCGGACCTGCTGCACGGGCCGCTGGCGATGCTGGACCCGTCGGTGCCGGTGCTGGCCCTCGTGCCCGCCGGGGTCGCGGGGACCGCCATGCAGGCGGTGCTGCCGCGGGTCCGCCAGGCCGGCGCCGACCTGTTCGTGGTGGGCGACGCCGGCGCTGTCGCCAGCGCCGACACCGGCTTCGTCCTGCCCTCCGGCATCGACGAGCGGCTCTCGCCGTTGATCGAGATCCTGCCGTTCCAGCTGCTCGCCCTCCACATGGCGACGCAGCGGGGCAAGGATCCGGATGCGCCGCGGGGCCTGCAGAAAGTGACGGAGACGGTGTGAGCTTGCCCGAGACCCTTGCCGTGCCGCGCCTGCTGCTCCCCGGCGGGCAGTGGGGTGGGCCGGCCGCCGTCACGATTGACGGCGGACGCATCGTCGCCGTGACGCCG
>CAHJXG010000255.1 GCA_903644035.1 Rhodospirillales bacterium | reverse complement strand
CTTCCAACGGCCACGCCGCCCGCCGCCCGGCTGATCCCGCCGCCTGGCGGAGCCGCCGGCATCCGGCGCGGCACAGGGCCGTGCGCCGGCGTTGGGGGTCCTGGTCATCGGGAGATGCGCAGGCGTGGCCGAGCAGCATGGGGACCGTCGTGGATGATGTCGCGCGCATCTACCGTGAAGCGACAAGGCTCTTCAACAGCCAAAGCTCTCAACTTACCCCGATGTGGGCGGGTGGCGAGGAACGGGGCAAGTCCTGCGGCGGGTGGACGGCCCGTGCCGGGTTCCGGCCGGTTCTCGACGGCGCATAGTTCGTTTCGTTCGTTGGCCTGGATCATTTAGCTCAAGACGGAGGAGGGGCGAACTCATACTAATTCATTACGTAAATAGATACATCTGGTCGGGACAACACCGGCCTTGGTCCAGCCTACAGGTGAAATTCGAGTTTGTTCGCCCTCTGAACCAATCAGTATTCAGCGAGGTCTGCTGAGGTTCTGATTTGTCAATCAAGGCGCACGTGTTTGGCTCAAAGCCGGCTTGCGCTGAGATGCCCCTTCCCGTCGCCGCCATCGCCGCAGGAGAGTTTGTTGGTTGAGGTTGCCGTCATCGGTGCGGGACCGTATGGCCTGTCCATAGCAGCGCACCTGCGCCATCTGCGCGTCCCGTTCCGGGTGTTCGGCAAGCCGATGGGCATGTGGAGGGACCACATGCCCAGGGGTCTGATGCTCAACTCGGACGCCTCCGCCAGCAGCATCGCGGCGCCGGGCGACGGCTTCCCGCTGGAGCGGTTCTGCCGGGAGGGCGGCCGGACCGATGGCTTGCCGACCGGCTCGCGGGTCCGCGGCGACGTCATGGCCGAGTACGGCCAGGAGTTCCAGCGCCGCTATGTCGGCGAGGTCGACGAGGCGCGGGTCCTCGACGTCGCCAGGCTGCGCCGCGGCTTCCGCCTGACCCTCGAGTCCGGGGAGCAGGTCCTCGCGCGCAAGATCGTCGTGGCGACCGGGCTGCTGTCGTTGCGCCACGTCCCGGAGAGCCTGGCCTCCCTGGCGCCGGGCGTGGTGTCGCACAGCTCGGCGCACAGCGATCTCTCCGGGTTCGGCGGGCGCCGGGTCACCGTCATGGGCGCCGGCCAGTCGGCCTGCGAGCTGGCCGCCTTGCTGAACGAGCAGGGGGCCGAGGTCACCATGCTGACCCGGCGGCCACTGAAGTGGCATGAGCCGGAGGACGATCCGAGCGTCCGCCGCAACGCCTGGCAGCGGGCGCGGCGGCCGAATACCGGCCTGGGACCGGGATGGCGCAACTGGTTCTGGTCGGAGATGCCCCACCAGTTCAGCCACCTGCCGCAGAGCACCCGCCACGCCAAGGCCTACGGCCTGTTCGCACCGGCCGGGTCCGGCTGGATCAGGCACCGCGTCGATGGGGTGATCCCGATCCGCACCGGCGCCTTGCGGGGTGTCCGGATGCACGGAGACGGGGCGCGCCTTCTGGTCGAGACGGCCGAGGGATCGGTCGAGCTTTCGGCGGATCACGTCATCGCCGCGACGGGTTACCGGCCCGAGGTCGGCCGCCTCCCGTTCCTGGAGGGGATCGCGGGCGACATCAGGACGGTCAGGGGCGCCCCGCTGCTCGACCGCGGCTTCGAGTCGTCGGTTCCCGGCCTGCACTTCGCTGGCTTCCTGGGGGCGTCGACGTTCGGGCCGTCGATGCGGTTCGTCTACGGCGCCCGGTTCGCGGCGCAACGGCTGTCCCAGCACCTCTCGCGCCTCGGCGATGGCCGGCGCCGGACCGCCCGCGTCGCCGTGACTCAGTCTGAACAGGCCAGGGTCACCGTTTAGTCACACTCTCCGCGGACCGCGAGGCAGGGCGCCGAAGCCCTCGGTGCGAGGCGCACTTGACAAGCGATTTCAAACCATGGCTGCTCAATGCCAAGTTCAAAATCAAGGGTGGGGAGTGAGACCAGGATGAGTGTGAACGCGACCGCTGCGACCGCCTTGGGAAGCCGGACGGCTGCGGAGGCGGGGACGGCGGAGTACCAGGATATCCTGCGCAACCCCAAATTCCAGACGCTCGTGTCCAGCCGCAACGCGTTCGGCTGGACGCTGTCGCTGCTGATGCTCTTTATCTACTTGGGTTTCATCCTTCTCGTCGCCTTCGACAAGCCCTTGCTGGCGCAGAAGGTCGGCGGCGGGACCACCTCGCTGGGCATCGTGCTCGGCCTGGGCGTGATCCTGTCCGCCTTCGTGGTGACCGGCATCTACGTGGTCCGGGCCAATGGCCGCTTCGACGACCTGACCGAACAGCTGAAGCGGGAGGTGGGCCGATGATCCCGCGCCTCTCGGGCCTGGGCCTGGCTGCCGCACTGGCCGTGATCGCGTGCCCGGGTGCGGCCCGGGCGGCGGGCGCGGTCGAGGGTGCCGTGGAGAAGCAGGGCCTGAACATCACGGCCGTCATCATATTCCTCGTCTTCGTGCTGCTCACCCTGGGGATCACCTACCGGGCGGCCCGGCAGACCAAGTCGGCATCGGACTTCTACGCGGCCGGCGGCGGCATCACCGCCGGGCAGAACGGGCTCGCCATCGCCGGCGACTACATGTCGGCGGCGTCCTTCCTCGGCATTTCCGGCCTGGTGTTCTCCAACGGCTTCGACGGGCTGATCTATTCCATCGGCTTCCTCGTGGGCTGGCCGATCGTGCTGTTCACCATCGCGGAGCGGCTGCGCAACCTCGGCAAGTTCACCTTCGCCGACGTGGCCGCCTTCCGCCTGGACCAGACCTCGATCCGCGTGCTGTCGGCCATGGGCACGCTCATCGTCGTCTCGTTCTACCTGATCGCGCAGATGGTGGGGGCCGGCAAGCTCATCCAGCTGCTGTTCGGCCTGCCCTACAGCCTCGCCGTGCCCATCGTCGGCGTGCTGATGATCGTCTATGTCGTGTTCGGCGGCATGAAGGCGACCACCTGGGTGCAGATCATCAAGGCGTGCCTGCTGCTCGGCGGCGCGTCGTTCATGGCGCTGATGGTGCTGATCCACTTCAACTTCAGTCCGGACGCCATGTTCGCCGCGGCGGTGCAGGTGCATCCCAAGGGCGACGCCATCATGGCGCCGGGCGCCTTCGTCGCCGATCCCGTCTCGACGATCTCGCTCGGCCTCGCGCTGATCTTCGGGACGGCGGGGCTGCCGCACATCCTGATGCGCTTCTTCACCGTGTCCGACGCCAAGGCGGCGCGCAAGTCGGTGTTCTACGCCACGGGCCTGATCGGCTACTTCTACATCCTGACCTTCATCATTGGCTTCGGCGCGATCACCCTCCTGATGAACGACCCGAGCTACTACAAGCTCGGCGCCGATGGCAGCTTCGACAAGATCAAGGACCTGATCGGCGGCGCGGCCAACATGCCGGCCATCGACCTGGCGCGCGCCGTGGGCGGCGACGTCCTGTTCGGCTTCATCTCCGCCGTGGCCTTCGCCACCATCCTCGCCGTGGTGGCGGGCCTGACGCTCGCCGGGGCCTCGGCGGTCAGCCATGACCTCTATGCCTCGGTGATCGCGCGCGGGCGCACGACGGAGGGGCGGGAGATCAACGTTTCCAAGATCAGCGCCGTCGTCATCGGCGTGGTCGCCATCGCCCTGGGCTACGTGTTCGAGAACCAGAACGTCGCGTTCATGGTGGGCCTCGCCTTCTCCGTCGCGGCGAGCTGCAACTTCCCGGTGCTGCTCATGTCCATCCTCTGGAGCGGCACGACGACGCTGGGCGCCCTGATCGGCGGCTTCCTCGGGCTGACCAGCGCCGTGCTGATGATCGTGCTGAGCAAGGCGGTTTGGGTGGACACGTTCCACATGGCGGCGAAGGCCGTGTTCCCGTACGACAACCCCGCCTTGTTCTCCGTCCCGCTCGCCTTCGGCGCGATCTGGCTGTTCTCGAAGCTTGACTCCAGCCAGCGGGCCAAGCGCGAGCAGGCCGCCTTCCTCGAGCAGTATGTCCGGTCGGAGACCGGCGTGGGGGCGGCGGGCGCGCACGCGCATTGATGGCGGCGCGTTGGCAGAGGAAGGCCGCCATCTGAACGCGGGCTGCGATCCAGGGACCGCAGCCCGCCACTGCGCCGGCGGTCCGCAGGGCGTTTGATCATTGGCCGCCATGACGCATGTGGTGGTGATCCCCAGCTACAACAGCGGGGCACGCCTGCTGGACACCGCCCTGGCGGCGCTGGCGGAATGGCCCGCGGTTTGGGTCGTGCTGGATGGCAGCACGGACGGGTCCGGGGCACCGCTTGCCCGGCACTGCGGCGTGCGCCTGATCCGCCGGGCGCAGAATGGCGGCAAGGGCGCCGCGGTGCTCGACGCGCTGCGTCTGGCAGGGGCGGCCGGGTTCACCCACGCCTTGGTGATGGATGCGGACGGGCAGCATCCGGCCGGGCACATCAGGCGCTTCATGCAGGCGAGCCAGGCACGGCCGGACGCGGTGGTGCTGGGCGTGCCGCAGTTCGGGCCGGACGCCCCGGCGCTTCGGGTGCACGGCCGTCGCATCTCCAACTGGTTGGCGCAGCTTGAGACCGGCTGGGCCGGGATCGGCGACAGCCTGTTCGGCTTCCGGGTGTATCCCATCGGCACGCTGCTGCCGATCATGGAGCGGTCCGCCTCCATGCGCCGGTTCGACTTCGATCCGGAGGCTGCGGTCCGCCTGAGCTGGGCCGGCGTTCCTGCGATCAACCTGCCGGCCCCCGTGCGCTATCTCCGCCCGGATGAGGGCGGCGTGTCGCACTTCCGCTACGGCAGGGACAACCTGCTGCTGACCGCCATGCATGTGCGGCTCGTCATGGGCGCGCTGATGCGGCTGCCGAGGCTGGCCTGGCGGTGGGCGGCGCAGGACCGCCGCGGCGCCCGCCCGCCCCGCAGGACGTGACCG
>CAHJXG010000254.1 GCA_903644035.1 Rhodospirillales bacterium | reverse complement strand
CCCGGCGTGGAGCTGACCTTGCTCGAGCTGACGACGATCGAGCAGATGGCGGCGCTCAAGGAGGGGCGGATCGATGTCGGCTTCGGCCGCATTCCCATCGACGACCCGGCGATCACCCGGCTGCTTCTGCGCAACGAGGCCATCATCGCCGCCTTGCCGCTCAGCCATCCCGCGCTGAGGCATGACGGCCCCCTGCGGCTGGCCGACCTGCTGCAGGAGAGGCTGATCGTCTATCCGAAGGCGCCCCGCCCCAGCTACGCCGATCAGGTGCTGTCCCTGTTCCGCGACCGCGGCCTGAAGCCGGCAGGGCTGCACGAGGTGCGCGAGCTGCAAACCGCCCTGGGCCTGGTCGCCGCGGAGGTGGGCGTCTGCCTGGTCCCGGCCGCGGTGGAACGCCTCCGCCGCGACAACGTCGGCTACAAGCCGCTGGCCGAGGCGGGCGCGGTGTCGCCCATCCTCATGAGCTACCGGAGCGGCGACATCTCCGCCGAGATCGGGCTTGTCCTCGGCATCATCCAGGACATCTACCGCGCCGACGGAATCCCGTTCGGCATCTGAGCAGCCGTCGGCCGCGGTGTCTGGCGCCCACACCGTTCCGGCGGCGGGCCGGCCGCCACCCCGGCCACCCGCCCTGATTCACCGCCCCATGGCGCGAGCCAGGGGGCGCGTCACTGGTGCGAGTAGAGCGGCAAGGCCTTCGCGAAGGCCTTGGCGTGGAAGATGGTCGAGCCTTGTCCGCCCTTCCAATCGTTGGTCACGATGTAGAGGTCGTCGGTGCCGGGCCTGATGGCCATGCTGGTGGAGCGCAGGTTGTGACCCTCCTCCCGGCCGGGCAGCAGCACCTGGCCGATGGGCATGCCGTTCCTGTTGAACACCAGCACCCGGCCCTGCCCGTACATCGCCACGTAGAGGTTGCCGTCGGCGTCGGCGCGCATCGAGTCCGGCGCCGGGCCGGTGAAGTGGTAGGCGATGGCCGTGCCGAACGGCGCGATCGTCGTCGCATCCGCCAGCTCGACCCGGTGCAGCAGCCCCCGGCTGAACTCCGTCACCCACAGCTCCTTGCCGTCCGGGCTGAGCGCCACGCCGTTCGGCACGGCGAGGTGCGGCAGCACGGGCGTGACCGTCTTGAAGTCCGGCGAGACGTAGTGGACGCCGCCTTTCGGGTCGGTGGAGATGCCCTGAAAATCGGTGAAGTAAAACCCGCCCCGGGCGTCGAAGACGAGATCGTCCGGCAGGTAGCCGGCCTCGGGCGGGATGATGGTCTGCATCCCCGACCCGTCCGGCCGCACCGCCACGACCGAGCCGGTGTCCTTGAAGTTGCCCAGCCCGGCGATGAAGATGCGCCCATCCTTGTGGACGCCCAGGCCAGCGGAGCCGAGCTTGCTCTCGCCCAAGACGGTGGACAGCGTCTGGTCCGGCGTCAGCCGGAACACACGGCCGCCGAACACCTCGACGACGAGCAGGTTGCCGTCGCGGTCGAAGGACGGACCTTCGAGTTGCAGCCCCTCGTCGGACAGCTTGAACCAGGGCCGCGCGACCACGGTTTGCAGGCCGCGCTCGGATGGCGGGATCGGGGCCGGCCCGCGCGTCTGCGCGTCGTAGGCGAGGGCGGGGGCCACACCGCCCTGCTGCGCGTGGGCGCCCACGGCAAGGCTCGCGGCAAGGATCGTCGCTGCGAGAAGACGGTTTATCAGGTCGGTCACGCTTGTCCCTCCAGATTTGGTTCCCGTTGGCCCGGGCGTGATGCCCGACCTCACGCCGACATCGGCCTTGTCCCGGTGGTCGGCCGGGAGCGCCTCGACCGCCCGGCCGCGGCTGGCGGCGAGGTCCCGCACCGCCTGCTGGGCGCGGACGACCGGGCCTTGCCCCTGATATCCTGACAGTCACCGGACAGGTTGGTCGGCACGCCGATCCCGATGGCGGGGCCTGCGCGCGGGCACGTGCAGGTGGCAGCGCGGTGGCGGCAGCGGCGCCGAGGACTGAGCACCGGGAGAGGCGCACGGGGCATATCCTTTCTGCAGGCGGGGCGTCAGGCCTGGCCGCGCAGCTTGGCGAGTTCGGCGGCGGCGACGTCCTGGCGGACCTGGCGCTTCTCCACCAGGATGGCCGCGAGGCGCCCGACCTCTGGCCCGTCGGCGCCGACGGCGAGGGCGACGTTGTGCGCGTGCAGCGCCATGTGGCCCTGCTGGATGCCCACGGTCGCCAGGGCCTTCATGGCGCCGAAGTTCTGGGCGAGGCCGACCGCGGCGATGATCCGCGCCAGCTCGGCCGCGGTCGAGACGCCGAGGATCTTGAGGCACGCCTGCGCGGTCGGATGCACCTTGGTGGCGCCGCCCACCAGGCCCACGGGCATCGGCAGTTCCAGCGTGCCAGCGAGGCCGCCATCGGCCGCCGCCTCCCATGTGCTCAGGCTGGTGTAGCGCCCGCCGCGGGCGGCGTAGGCGTGGGCGCCGGCCTCCACGGCACGGGTGTCGTTGCCGGTGGCCAGCACCACGGCGGAGACGCCGTTCATGATGCCCTTGTTGTGCGTCGCCGCGCGATAAGGGTCGGCCGCGGCGAAGCGGTAGGCGGCGATCATGCCGTCGCGCACCGCCTCGCCGCCGATGGCGTCCAGCGGCCAGATGGCGCGCGCGCGGGCCAGCCGGCGGTCGGCCAGGTTGGACAGGATGCGCAGGTACACCTTGCCGCCGGTCCATTCCTCGATGGACGGCGCCAGGCGCTCGGCCATGGTGTTCACCGCGTTGGCGCCCATGGCGTCGCGGGTGTCCACGACGATGTGCGTGACCACCATCGGCCCGCCCTGGGCGGCGATGACGCGCACCTCCAGATCGCGGAACCCGCCGCCCAGGCGCACCAGCATCGGGTCGCACCCGTCGCACAGGGCGGCGACCTCCGCCTTGCGCTCCAGGATGCGGATGCGCGCGTTCTCGGGGTCGGGCACGCCGACGAGCTGGATCTGGGCGATCATGTCCGTGCCGGACACGGAGGTGGTGAAGCCGCCCGCCTCGTAGCACTGGCGCGCCGAGTTGCAGACCGCGGCCACCACCGAGGACTCCTCCGTCGCCATGGGCACGAGCACGTCTCGGCCGTCCACCTTGACGTTGGTGGCGATGCCCACGGGGATGGAGATCGTGGACACGCAGTTCTCGATCATGTGGTCGGCCACCTGCGGATCGAGGTTGCCCGGCCTGGCGAGCTGGGCCACGGCGTCGGCGTCCAGCCCGGCGAAGCCCTCGACGGCTGCCAGCCGGTCCCCGGGCGACATCCTGTGGAACCCGCTGATGCGGGACGTGCGCGGATGGTTGGACATCGTTCCTCGTCGGGGCCATCGGCCATTGTCTTGGTTGAGATCGGGCGATACGCCGCGCAACTTGTCCCAACACAGCCATGTGCCACAAGGGACGGTTCGTGTGAACCTCGCTGGGCCTGCAGCAGCCCGGGAAGCGGGGCGGTCCGTGATGGCCGACGGCCTGCTCAAGCCGCCTCTGTCCGCAAGGCCGAGGCGCTCGACCTCGTCTCCCTGCTCTGCGAGCAGCTCGACCGGCGCTGCGAGGTGCGCCCGGGCGACGGCCGCCACCGTCCTGGATGGACGGCTCGGACCTCGGCGCGCCGTTCAGGGGCGCGCGGCCCCGACGCTCAGGCGGCCTCCTCGTGCCTCAGCGTCGCCATGTCGATGACATAGCGGAAGCGGACGTCGCCCTTCTCCACCTTCCTGTAGGCGTCGTTGATGTCCTGGATGGCGATGACCTGGATGTCCGGCCCGATGCCGTGCTCGGCGCAGAAGTCCAGCACCTCCTGGGTATCCGCGAGGTTGCCGATCAGCGATCCCGCGACGCTCTTGCGGTGGAACGCCACCTGCTGGTTGTTCACGGGCGCCATCGGCTCCAGCGCGCCCACGACGACGATCGTGCGGTCGCGCTTCAGCAGATCGATGAACGGGCTGAGGTCATGCTTCTCGGGGATCGTGGACAGCATGAAGTCGAATGACGACTTCAGCGACCTCATCGCGTCGGCGTCGCTGTCGAGGACGCCCGTGACGCCCAGGCGTGCCGCCTCCTCCAGCTTCTCCTTCGTCCGGGTGAAGACGGTCACCTCCGCGCCCATCGCGCGGGCAAGCTTGGCGGCCATGTCGCCGAGGCCGCCAAAGCCGATCACCCCCACCTTGTCCCCCGCCTTCACGCCCCAGTGCTTCATCGGCGAGTAGGTGGTGACGCCGGCGCACAGGATGGGTGCCGCGACCTCGGGCTTCAGCTTGGCCGGGATCTTGAGCGCGAAATCCTCGTTCACGACGAGCGTGTCCGAATACCCGCCGAAGGTGTTGTCGCGCTCGTACATGTTGCGCCCGTCCGGCGCCATCTTCGCCGGCACCATCGGGCCGTTGTAGGTCGCGAGCCAGCTGTTCGGCCCTTCGCAGTAGTTCTGGTCGCCCGAATGGCACGGCTCGCAATGGCGGCAGCTCTCGATCATGCAGCCGACGCCGACCAGGTCGCCGACCACGTGGCGGGTCACGCCGGACCCGGCCTTCGTCACGCGCCCGACGACCTCATGGCCGGGCACGCAGGGATAGACGGTGTTGGACCACTCGTTCTTCACCTGGTGGATATCGGAATGGCAGACGCCGCAATACTGGACCTCGATCTCGATCTCGTTCGGCCCTGCCTCCTGGCGCTCGAACTCGAACGGCCTGAGACGGCTGAACGAGTGCTTGGCGGCGTATCCGAGGGCTTTGATCATGACGGGCTCCTGTGCTGACGCAGCACGGGCAACGCGGGGCGCACGCCGAAGTCCTCAGTGCACGCTTCACGATTGCGAGCCGTTCCGCCCCCTTCAAAGCTCCAGGCCAACCCACCGCCGCCCCCGGACACGCCTTGACTCAGCCAGTCCGTGGCGCATCGTCGCCCGCAGGGGGGGAGATCCGAATGGATGACAGCGTGCGGGTGGCGCGCCAAGGCGGCGTGCTGGTGCTGACGCTCAACCGGCCGGAGCGGCTGAATGCCATGACGGCGCCGATGACCGCCGCCCTGTCCGCGGCGCTGGCGGGGGCGGAGGCCGACGCCGACGTCCGTGCGGTGCTGCTGCACGGCGCCGGCCGCGGCTTCTGCGCCGGGCAGGACCTGGCGGAGGTCGCGCCGGGCCAGGACCTGGGGGACACGCTGGAGCGGCGGTTCAACCCGCTGATCCGCGCGCTCCGTGCCTCTCCCTTGCCGATCGTGTGCGCGGTGCACGGCGTGGCGGCCGGGGCGGGCGCCAACCTGGCGCTGGCCTGCGACGTCGTGCTGGCGGCGCGATCCGCCCGGTTCATCCAATCCTTCGTCCGCATCGGCCTGGTTCCCGACGCCGGCGGCACCCACGTCCTGCCCCGCCTGGCCGGCGACGCCCGCGCCCGCGGCATGGCGCTGCTGGGCGAGCCCGCGAGA
>CAHJXG010000253.1 GCA_903644035.1 Rhodospirillales bacterium | reverse complement strand
GAGAAGAAGCCGTTGAACCCCCAGGCGTTGTGCGGGAACGCCCCGATGTCGAGGAAATCGACCACCAGCAGGTCGCCCGGCTCCGCGCCCTCCACGCCCACGGGGCCGCTCAGGAAATGCACGATGCTGAGGTCGATGTCGCGCACGTCGGCGGCGCTGTCGTCGTTCTTGATGAAGCCGCCGGTCCAGTCGAAGCACTCGATGATGAAGTCCTGGCCGGGCTTCACGGTCGCGACCATCGGGATGTCCGGGTGCCAGCGGTTGTGCACCATATCGTTCTCGTACGGCGACTGCGACAGATCGACCTTGATGAGTGTTTCCGGCATGGCGGGTCCTCCTTGGGGCGGGTTGGGGCCTAGACGGCCAAATAACGGGCGACCTTGTCCTCATCCACGTCGGCCCGCGCGCTCTGGTGAACGATGGCGCCGCCCTCCATGACGAGGACCCGGTCGGCGATGTCGAGCGCGAAGCTCAGCACCTGCTCGGACGCCACGATGCTGAGGCCGCGCTCGTCGCGGATGCGCTTCAGGGTGCGGGCCAGCTCCAGGATGATGGAGGGCTGGATGCCCTCGGTCGGCTCGTCCAGCAGCAGCACCTTGGGGTCGGTCGCGAGCGCGCGGGCGATGGCGAGCTGCTGCTGCTGCCCGCCCGAGAGGTTGCCGCCGCGCCGGGACCGCATCTCCCGCAGCACCGGGAACAATTCGTAGATCGAGGACGGCACGGCGGGCGCGTGATGCACGAACAGCCCGGTCTCGATGTTCTCCTGCACCGTCATGCCCGGGAAGATCATGCGGCCCTGCGGCACGAAGGCGACGCCGCGGGCGACCCGCTGGTAGGTCTTCAAATGCGCGATGTCCGTGCCGCCCAGCTCGATCCGCCCGGCGGACACTGGCACCATGCCGATCAGCGACTTCATCAGCGTCGTCTTGCCCATGCCGTTGCGGCCGACGAACACGACGATCTCCCCGGGCGCCACCGCGAAGTCGATGCCGTGCAGCACCTCGCTCTGGCCGTATCCGGCGCGGAGGCCCTGCACGTCCAGCATCGGGCGGTCCAGCACCGCGGGCGCCCGTTCAATGGCCAAGATACACGTCCACCACCCGCCGGTCGGCCTTCACGTGGGCGATCGAGCCTTCGGAGATGACCCGGCCCTGATGCAGCACCATCACCTTGTCCGCGATGCTCTCGACGAAGCCCATGTCGTGCTCGATTACCAGCACCGAGCGGCGCTGGATGATCCGGCGCAGCAGCTCCGCCGTCTTCGCCCGCTCGCTCACGCTCATGCCGGCGACGGGCTCGTCGAGCATGAGCAGCGCCGGGTCTTGGATTAGCAGCATGCCGATCTCCAGCCACTGCTTCTGCCCGTGGCTGAGGATGCCGGCGGGGCGGTCGAGGTGGTCCTGCAGGAACATGCTGCGCGCCATCTCCTCGACCTGGCCGGAGACCTCGGAGTCGCGGCGGAAGGCAAGGGCGCCGAACACCGAGCGGCCGCGCGGGAAGGACAGCTCCAGGTTCTCGAACACCGTGAGGTCCTCGTAGATCGACGGCGTCTGGAACTTCCGCCCCACCCCGGCACGGACGATCTGGTGCTCCTTCATCCGGGTCAGCTCGGCGCCTTCGAACCGGATGGAGCCGGCGGTCGCCTGGGTGCGCCCGCAGATCAGGTCCAGGACCGTGGTCTTGCCGGCACCGTTGGGGCCGATGACGACGCGGATCTCGCCGCGGTCCAGGTAGAACGACAGGTCGTCCACCGCGCGGAACCCGTCGAACGAGACGGTCAGGCCCTCGACGGCGAGCAGGTGGTCGGTGTTGGACGCCATGGTGCGGCCCCTACTCGGCCGACGCGATGGGCTGGGCGGGCAGAACAGCCGGGCCGTGCACGGACGGGCGGCGGCGCAGCCAGGGCAGCAGCCGGTCAAGCATCGGGTCGAAGGTCTTGCGGTAGATGCCGGCGAGGCCGTCCGGGAAGGCCACGACGACGAGGATGAACAGGGAGCCGAGGGCGAGCAGCCAAAGCTCCGGGAACGCCTCGGACAGCGTGGTGCGCGCCCAGTTCACCGCGAGCGCCCCGTAGATGGCGCCCAGCAGCGAGGTGCGCCCGCCGACGGCGCAGTAGATCACCATCTCGATGGAGGGCACGATGCCGACGAAGCTCGGCGACATGAAGCCGACCTGCAGGGTGAACATCGCGCCGCCGATGCCGGCGAGGGCGGCGGCGAAGCAGAACACGAAGATCTTGAAGTCCGCCACGGCGTAGCCGGAGAACCGCACCCGGTCCTCCTTGTCGCGCATCGCCACCAGGATGCGGCCGAGCTTGCTCCGCCGCACATACTGGCCGAGCAGCAGGCAGCCGATCAGCAGGCCGGCGTTGACGAAGTACAGCACGGTATGGGCGTGGTCGGTGCGGATGTCCCAGCCGTGCAGGGTGCGCAGGTCGGTGATCCCGTTCACGCCGCCGGTGTAGCCCTGCTGGCCGATGATCAGGATCGTCAGGATCGCCGCGATGGCCTGGGTGATGATGGCGAAGTAGGTGCCGCCGACCCGGCGCTTGAACATCGCGAACCCCACGACGAGCGCCAGCAGCGCCGGCACCAGCGGGATCGCGATCAGAGTGAGCGCCAAACTATGGAACGGCTGCCAGAACAGCGGCAGCTCGGTGATCTGGTTCCAGTCCATGAAGTCCGGGATGCCCGGCGTCGATTGGATCTTCGTCGCCTCCGGCGTGGACGCCTCGAGCTTCAGGTACATCGCCATGCAGTAGCCGCCGAGGCCGAAGAACACGCCCTGGCCCAGGCTCAATATGCCGGCGTCGCCCCAGCACAGCACGAGGCCGAGCGCCACGAAGCCGTAGGTCAGGTACTTGCCGACGAGGTTGAGGCGGAACGGCTCCAGCGCCATCGGCAGCACGATGAGGACCAGCGCCGCCAGCAGGCCGATGAACAGCAGGTCCTTGCGGTTGAGCACGCCCATGCTGCTACCTCCGGACCTTGAGCACGAACAGCCCCTGGGGCCGCAGCATCAGGATGCCCACCACCGTCAGCAGCACGACGACCTGAGCCATGGACCCACTGAGGAAGAACTCCAGCGTGGAGCGCGCCTGCGAGATGGTGAAGGCCGACGCGATGGTGCCGATCAGGCTGCCGGTGCCGCCGAACACGACGACGAGGAAGGCGTCCACGATGTAGAGCTGTCCCGCGGTCGGGCTGGTCGATCCGATCATGGTGAAGGCGCTGCCGGCGACGCCCGCGATGCCGCAGCCGAGGCCGAACGTCAGGCGGTCCACCCGCGCCGTGTCGATGCCGACAGCGCCGGCCATCGCCCGGTTCTGCATCACCGCCCGGATTTGCTTGCCCCAGCCGAAGCGGAAGATCAGCAGGTAGACGGCGACCGCAATCAGCGTGGTCAGCGCCATGACGATCAGGCCGTTGATCGGGATCTGGATGCTCTCGGACAGGTTGGCCGCGCCCATCATCCACTCCGGCTGGTCCACCCCCACCTCGCGCGCGCCGAACACCGAGCGGTAGACCTGCTGCAGGATGAGGCTCAGCCCCCAGGTGGCCAGCAGCGTGTCGAGCGGGCGGCGATACAGATGGCGGATCAGCAGCCACTCGACCGCCATGCCCGCCAGCCCCGCGGCGCAGAACGCCAGCACGACGGCGACGAAGAAGTAGGCGCCGAACGCGCCGGGCAGATAGGTCGTGAACAGCCGGGAGGTGAGAAAGGTGACGTAGGCGCCGAGGATCATGAACTCGCCATGCGCCATGTTGATGACGCCCATCTGGCCGAAGATGACGGCGAGGCCCAGCGCCATCAGCACGAAGACGGAGAACAGGATCAGGCCCGCGAACCCCTGCATCGCCATGATCGAGCCGAGGTCGCCGAACGAGTAGCCCATCAGCATCGCTGCTCTCCGGCCCGGTCCGCTACTGGTAGCCCTTGGGGAAGGGGTCCGGCTGCACCAGCTCCGCGGTCTCGTAGACCAGCTCGTACTGGCCGTTCGCCAGCGCCTTGCCGACGCGGGTCTTGCTCCAGAGGTGGTGGTTCTCGTGGATGCGGACGTAGCCCTCCGGCGCGCCCTTGAACTCGACGCCGGGGGAGGCGGCGGCGATCTTGTCCACGTCGAAGCTGCCGGCCTTTTCCGCCGTGAGCTTCCACAGCCACGGCCCGAGATAGGCCGCCTGCGTCACGTCGCCGATGACGCTCTTGTCTCCGTACATCTTCTCGAAGCCCGCGACGAACGCCTTGTTGTTGGGGTTGTCGAGGCTTTGGAAGTATTTCATGCAGGCGAACGCGCCGGCGATGTTGTCGCCGCCGATGCCGCCGATCTCGTCCTCGGTGACGGAAATGGTCAGCAGCGTCTGCTTGCTGAGGTCCACGCCGGCGGCCTTGAGCTGCTTGTAGAACGCGACGTTGGAGCCGCCGACGATGATCGCGTAGATCACGTCGGGCTTCGACAGCTTGATCTTGTTGATCACCGAGTTGAACTGCGTGTGGCCGAGCGGGAAGTAGTCTTCCCCCACCACCTTGCAGCCTGCGAGGTGCCCCTCGATGTGCTTGCGCGCGATCTTGTTCGACGTGCGCGGCCAGATGTAGTCGGAGCCGAGCAGATAGAACGTCTTGCTGCCCCGGGTCTTGTTCACCCAGTCGAGGCCGGCCAGGATCTGCTGCGTCGCCTCCTGCCCGGTGTAGATGACGTTCTTCGACTGCTCCAGCCCCTCGTAGAAGGTGGGATAGTACAGCATCCCGTTGTACTGCTCGAACACCGGCAGAACCGCCTTGCGCGACGCCGAGGTCCAGCAGCCGAACACCGCGGCGCACTTGTCGTTGACCAGCAGCTTCTTCGCCTTCTCCGCGAAGTTCGGCCAGTCGCTGGCGCCGTCCTCCTGGATCGACCTGATCTGGCGGCCCAGCACGCCGCCCGCGGCGTTGATCTGCGAGATCGCCAGCTTCTCCGCCTCGACCGAGCCGGTCTCGCTGATCGCCATCGTGCCGGTGATCGAGTGCAGGATGCCCACCGTCACCGTGCTGTCGGTGACGGCGAGGCCGGTCGTGTTGACCGCGGCGGTGGCGGGCGCCTGTGCCCGTGCGGCCCCGGGCAGCAGCGATGGCAGCAGCGCCGCCGCCGAGGCGCCTGCCATCCCCTGCATCAGGCTCCGGCGCCGTAACGAGCTGCGGATGTCGTCGGTCATGATAATTCCCCAGGGAACGTGCGGATCGCGATTGAGCCTGGGGAAGTTCTTTGAGACTTGTGCGCCGCGATATACGTTAAATGACGTATGCCGGTGCCGGCGCTCTTTGCGCAGGATGACAGGTGCCCATACTCGAAGCGGGAGGCAGCCCACTGACACGCGGCGCCACGCATTGCCGGACTGACGCCCGCCTTGCGCAGTCCCTGGCTCACGAGCCGTGACGGCCCGGCAGCGCATCGTCCGCGTGCGGCGCGACTACAACCAATGGGTCGCCAACGAGACGCTTGAGGACTACGCCCTGCGCTTCACCGCCAAGACCGCCCGCCGCTGGTCCGCCGCGCGGGTCGCCAACACGGCGCTCGGCGCGATCTCCTTCCTGGCGCTCGAGGCCATCGGCGGCACGATCACGTTGGAATACGGCTTCGCCAACGCCGTCGCCGCCATCCTCGCCGTGGGCGCGCTGATCTTCGCGACCGGCGTGCCGATCTGCTGGTACGCCGCCCGGTTCGGGGTGGACATCGACCTGCTGACGCGCGGCGCCGGGTTCGGCTACATTGGGTCCACCATCACCTCGCTGATCTACGCCTCCTTCACCTTCCTGTTCTTCGCCATCGAGGCGGTGATCCTCGCCTCCATGCTGGAGGCCTGCTTCGGCGTGCCGCTGCCGGTCGGCTACGTCCTGTGCACCGCCGCCGTGGTGCCGCTGGTGACGCACGGCATCACCTTCATCAGCCGCTTCCAGCTCTGGACCCAGCCGGCCTGGATCGTGCTGCATCTGCTGCCGTTCGGGTTCATCGCATTCGAGGATGCCGCCCCCTTCACGTACTGGGCAGCGTTCCAGGGCGCGGGCGGCGAGGGCGCGGGATCCTTGCAGGTCGGCCTGTTCGGGGCGGCGGCCTCGGTCGTGTTCTCGCTGATCGCGCAGATCGGCGAGCAGGTCGACTACCTGCGCTTCCTGCCGCCCCAGCCGGACCCGGCGGCGTCGCGGCGCGCGCGCTGGGCTTGGTGGGGCGCGCTACTGGCGGGGGGCCCAGGCTGGATCGTGCCCGGCACGCTCAAGCTGCTGGCCGGGTCGTTCCTGGCGACGCTCGCGGTCGGGCACGGGCTGAGGGCTGACGAGGCCGCGCTGCCGATGCAGATGTACCGGGTCGCGTTCGGCCATGTCGTCGGCTCCCCCGCGGCGGCGCTGGCGCTGGCGGCCGCGTTCGTCGGCATCTCGCAGATGAAGATCAACGTCACCAACGCCTATGCCGGGTCCATCGCTTGGTCCAACTTCTTCTCGCGCCTGACGCACAGCCATCCCGGTCGGGTCGTGTGGCTGGTGTTCAACCTGGCGATCGCCCTGTTGCTGATGGAAATCGGCGTGTATGCGGCCATCGAGCACATCCTGGTCGGCTACTCCAACGTCGCCGCCGCCTGGGTGGGCGCGCTGGTGGCCGACCTCGTGCTGAACAAGCCGCTCGGCCTCAGCCCGCCCTCCATCGAGTTCAAGCGCGCCCACCTGTTCGACTTCAACCCCGTCGGCATCGGCGCCATGCTGGGTGGCGTCGCGCTGTCGTTCTGCGCCTATGCCGGGGCGTTCGGGCCGACGGCGCAGGCCCTGGCGCCGTTCCTGGCCTTCGGCGTGGCCTTCGCATCGGCGCCGCTGATCGCCTGGGCGACCGCCGGGCGGTTCTACCTGGCCCGTAAGCCGCGCGCCCAGTGGTCCCGCCTGTCCACTCTGCCTTGCATTGTCTGCGAGAACAGCTTCGAGCCGGAGGACATGGCGTTCTGCCCGGCCTATTGCGGGGCGATCTGCTCATTGTGCTGCTCGCTCGATGCGCGCTGCCATGACCGCTGCAAGCCGGCCGCCGCCCGGGCCTCGGCGCAGCTTCGCCGGGTGCTGGCCGCCGTGCTGCCGGCACGGGCGCAGGCGG
>CAHJXG010000252.1 GCA_903644035.1 Rhodospirillales bacterium | reverse complement strand
CCAGCACCCGGTCGGCGTCGGCGACGCGGGCGGTCAGACGCGGACCCTTGCCGCCCTGGGCCGACCGGGTGATCCGCACGGCCACCGCCATGCCGTCCGACACCGCATCCGCGCCCTCACTGTCCGGCAGGAAGCCCTCGGCCTCCGGCAGCGCCACGAAGGCGCCGGCCATGGCGGGGACGCAGGCGATGACGCGGCCACGATACAGGTTGCCCACCCCGTCCGGGCGGCCCGGCCGCCACAGCGCATAGTCGATCAGCCCATCATCCTGCACCGCCGCCACCCGCAGCTCGCCGGGGCTGCACGCGACCAGGAGGCGCTCGGTCACGGCACGGGGTAGCCGCGCCCGCGGAGCAGCTGCGCCACCTCGAACAGGGGCAGGCCGACCACGCCGCTGTAGCTGCCGGACAGGAAGCGGGCGAACCCAGCCGCGCGGCCCTGGATGGCGTAGCCGCCGGCCTTGCCCACGCCCTCCCCAAAGGCCGCATAGGCGTCAAGCTGCGCGGGCGCCAGGCGGGAGAACGCGACGACGCTGTCGGAGAGGCGCTGGCCAATCCGCCCGTCCGGCCCGATCAGCACGAGCGCCGTCAGCACGTGGTGCCGCCGGCCAGACAGCAGGGTCATGCACGCGCGCACGTCCTCGGCGTCCGCCGCCTTGGGCATGATGCGGCTGCCGAGCGCCACGACAGTGTCGGCCGCCAGGACGAAGGCGCCGGGTTCCGCCATCCGCGCCGCCTTCTCGAGCGCCATGCGCTCGGCGTAACGGCGGGGTGCTTCGTCACGGCGCGGCGTTTCGTCGATGTCTGGCGACGTAACACGGTCCGGGACAAGGCCGATCTGCGCCAGAAGTGCCAGCCGGCGCGGGCTGGCGGAGGCCAGGATGAGCGGCGCCGCCTGCGGATGGGCCATTGCCGGCTCGGTCAGCGGCACGCCTTCTATGGGAGGCGGCCTACTTGAAGCGGAATGTGATCCGGCCCTTGGACAGGTCGTAGGGCGTCATTTCGACGTTCACCCGGTCGCCGGCCAGGACGCGGATGCGGTTCTTGCGCATCTTGCCCGACGTGTGCGCCAAGATGCTGTGCTCGTTGTCGAGCTTCACGCGGAACATGGCATTGGGAAGCAGCTCCAGCACCGTCCCGCTAAATTCGATCATGTCTTCTTTGGACATCAGCTTCCTTGAACTCACAAAAACGAGACTTGAATTTGATTTCGAGCCGGAATGTGATCATGCCCGGCCCGCCGGTCAAGGCATCCGGCTTTGGCCGAGGCGCAACGCGACGCTGCGGGCATGCGCCTGCAAGCCTTCCGCCTCCGCCAGCGCCACCGCCGCCGGGCCGACCTCGCCGAGGGCGTCACGGTCGGCTGCGACCCATGTGGTGCGCTTCAGGAAGTCGAACACCGACAAGCCCGAGGCAAAACGCGCGGTCCGCCCGGTCGGCAGGACGTGGTTGGGACCGGCCACGTAGTCGCCCACGGCCTCTGGGCAGTAGCGGCCCAGGAACGCTGCTCCGGCATGGCGGACCTGTGAGAACAGCGCGGCAGGGTCGGCGACCATGATCTGCAGGTGCTCAGGCGCCAGCTCGTTGGTCAGCGCCGCCGCCTCCTGCCAATCGCGGACGACGATGGTGGCGCCGTGGTCACGCCAGCTTGCGCCGGCGATGGCGTGGCGGGGGAGGGTGGGCAGCTCCGCCTCGACGGCCCGCGCGACGGCGTCGGCGAAGGCAGCGTCCGTGGTGATGAGGATGCTCTGCGCGGCCTCGTCATGCTCGGCCTGTGCCAGAAGGTCCACGGCGACATGCCGCGGGTCGTTGTCGGCGTCGGCGAGCACGACGACCTCGGACGGCCCGGCGATGCTGTCGATGCCGACGCGGCCGAACACCTGGCGCTTGGCCTCCGCGACGTAGGCGTTGCCGGGTCCGACGATGCGGTCCACGGCGGCGATGCTGGCGGTGCCATAGGCCAGCGCGGCCACGGCCTGCGCCCCGCCGACCCGATAGATCTCGGTGACGCCGGCGCGTTTCGCCGCCGCCAGCACGAGGGGGTTCAGCACGCCGCCAGGGCAGGGCACGCACATGGCGATGCGGCCCACGCCGGCGACCCGGGCGGGCAGGGCGTTCATCAGCACCGATGACGGGTACGCCGCCTTGCCGCCCGGCACATACAGGCCCACGGCATCGAGCGCCGACCAGCGCATGCCGAGCGTCAGCCCGGCGGTGTCCTGCATCTGCAAATCGGAAGGCATCTGGGCGCGATGGAACGCCTCGATCCTCTGCGCCGCGAGGTCGAGGGCCGCGGCAAGCTCCGGGGCAATGCCGGCGGACGCCGCGGCGATCTCCTCCGCCGTGACGCGCAGGGTCTCAGGCGTCAGCGCCTGCCGGTCGAACCTCGCCGTGTACTCGCACAGCGCCACATCGCCGCGGGCGCGCACGGCGGCGATGATCTCCGCCACCACGCCACCGACGTCGGCTGCCGTGTCCCGGTCCAGCAGCAGGCCGCGGAACGCCTCGGCGAACCCGGCCTCTGCGGTCGAGAGCCGCCTCATGCTGCGTCGGACGCCGACTGGGCCGCGCGGAAGCGGGCGATCCAGGCGCCCACGGCCTCGGGCTGCGTCTTCAGCGCGGTGCGGTTCACGATCAGCCGGCTGGTCACGTGCGCGATCACCTCGGTCTCCTGCAGCCCGTTGGCCCGCAGCGTGCTGCCGGTCTGCACGAGGTCGACGATCAGGCGGGACAGGCCGAGGCCCGGCGCCAGTTCCATCGCGCCGTTCAGGTGCACGATCTCCGCCTGCACCCCGCGCGCCGCGTAGTGGCGCCGGGCGATGTTGGGGTATTTCGTCGCGACCCGGACGCGGGACCATGTGGCCGGGTCGTCTGCGCCCACGCTCAGGGCCGGCTCCGCCACGCTGACCCGGCACTGCCCGATGCCGAGGTCGAGCGGCGCGTAGATTTCGGGATAGTCGAACTCCATCAGCACGTCGGCGCCGCAGATGCCGATGTGCGCGGCGCCGAACGCCACGAAGGTCGCGACGTCGAAGGGGCGGACGCGCACGATGTCGAGCGCCGGGTCATCGGTCGGGAAGCGCAGCCGCCGGCTGTCCTCGTCGGCGTAGTCCGCGGCCGGGCGGATGCCGGCGCGCTCTAACACCGGCGCGCACTCCCCGAGGATGCGGCCCTTGGGCAGCGCCAGGATGATGGGGGAGTGGGCTTCCGGCGCGAGCGACGCGGCCGGAAAGGGGGCGGTCATAGGGACTCCTGGCCGTGGCGGACGGATGCGCCGACGAAGCGTGCGACGGTCGTCTAGCACCCGGCGGCGGCGGCCGAAACCCTCAGCCGGGGATACGTTCTATGTCCGCCCCGCACCCGGCGAGCTTCTGCTCCAGCGCCTCGTAGCCGCGATCCAGATGATACACCCGGTTCACGATGGTATCGCCGCGCGCCGCCAGGCCCGCCAGCACCAGCGAGACCGAGGCCCGCAGGTCCGTCGCCATCACCGGCGCGCCCGACAGGCCGCGCACGCCGCGGACGATGGCGCTGGCGCCGTGCACGTTGATGTTGGCGCCCATGCGGTTCAGCTCGGGCACGTGCATGAAGCGGTTCTCGAAGATCGTCTCCGTCACCATGGCCGCGCCTTCCGCGACCGACATCAGCGCCATGAACTGCGCCTGCATGTCGGTCGGGAAGCCCGGATAGGGTTCGGTCATCGCGTCCGCCCCATGCAGGCCGTGCGCCCGGCGGACCACGAGGGCGCCGTCCTGCTCCGTCATCTCGACGCCTGCGCTCCGCAACGCGGCGGCGACCGCGCCCAGATGGGCCAGCTGCCCGCCCACGAGCCGAACCTCGCCCCCGGTGATGGCGGCGGCGCAGGCGTAGGTGCCGGTCTCGATCCGGTCGGCGACGATGGGGTGGGCGGCGCCGTGCAGCCGGGGCACGCCGTCCACGACCAGCTTGTCGGAGCCGACGCCCTCGATGCGGGCGCCCATGGTGAGGAGGCAGGTCGCGAGGTCGCCGATCTCCGGCTCCCGCGCCGCGTTGGCGATCTCCGTCCGGCCATCGGCGAGGGTCGCGGCCATCAGCAGGTTCTCGGTCGCGCCGACGGAGGCGAAGGGCAGCACGATCACCGCCCCGCGCAGCCCGCCCGGCGCGGCAGCGTTCACGTAGCCGCCTTCGAGCCGGATCACGGCGCCCATCTGCTCCAGCCCCTTCAGGTGCAGATCGACCGGGCGGGTGCCGATGGCGCAGCCGCCGGGCAGCGAGACCCGCGCCTCCCGCACCCGCGCCAGCAAGGGGCCGAGCACCAGGATGGAGGCGCGCATCTTACGGACGATCTCGTAGGGCGCCTCGGTGTTGTCGATGGGACCGCCGATCGACAGCGTCCGCCCGTCGGGCACGACGGCGACGCCGTGCTGCGCGATCAGCGCCGACATGGTGGCGATGTCGGCAAGGCGCGGCACGTTGCCGAGCAGCAGGCGGTCGTCGGTCAGCATGCCCGCCGCCATCAGCGGCAGGGCCGCGTTCTTCGCGCCGCCGATGTGCAGTGCCCCGTGCAGCGGCTGGCCGCCGCGGATTCGGATGCGGTCCATGCGGCGTCTCCCTACATCCGCGGCAGCGAGACGCCGCGCTGGCGCATGTACTTCCCGGCCTTGTCGGCATAGCTGATCTCGGGCGGGCTGGACCCCTGGAGGAACAGGAACTGGCAGATGCCCTCATGCGCGTGGATGCGGGCGGGCAGGGGCGTGGTGTTGCTGATCTCGATGGTCACCTGGCCCTCCCATTCCGGCTCCAGCGGCGTCACGTTCACGATGATGCCGCAGCGCGCATAGGTGCTCTTGCCGAGGCAGATCACCAGGATGTCGCGTGGAATGCGGAAATACTCGACGGTGTGGGCCAGCACGAAGGAGTTCGGCGGGATGGTGCAGGTGGGGCCGGTGCGGTTCACGAAGCTCTCGGGGCTGAACGCCTTGGGATCGACCACGGCGCTGTCGACGTTGGTGAACACCTTGAACTCGTCGGCGACGCGGGCGTCGTAGCCGTAGCTGGACAGGCCGTAGCTGATCACCCCGTCGCGCCGCTGGGTTTCGACGAACGGCTCGATCATGGCGTGGTCCTGCGCCATGCGGCGGATCCAATGGTCGGGCATCACAGACATGGGCACACCTAACCCGGTGGTTGGGAGTCGCGTCTAGCCCTCGGCGCGGCCGGATGGCACCTGGTCGGCGCCGGGCGCCGGCACGCTCGGCTCGGCCCGGGCGCGGGCCTGCTGCTTGCGGCGCCGCAGGTTTTCCCGCAAGGCGGAGATCGGAAGAGCGTCGTGTAGG
>CAHJXG010000251.1 GCA_903644035.1 Rhodospirillales bacterium | reverse complement strand
CGGGCCGGTCGCGATCCTGCCCGCCGCCGCGCTCGGCGACTGCGACGGCAAGCCCTGCGTCTGGGTGTTCGACGAGCAGCGGAGCCGCGCCGCGGCCCGCCCGGTCACGGTCGCGGCCTATCAGGAGGACCACGTGGCCATCGCCTCCGGGCTGCAGGCGGGCGACCAGGTGGTGACGGCGGGGGTGACGCAGCTCGATCCCGACCTGTCCGTCGTCGCCTGGGCCGGAGCGCAGCGATGAACCTCTCGGCCCTCGCGCTACGCCACCGCACGCTGACCTGGTTCGCCATGCTGGCGGTCGCGGCGGCCGGCATCTGGGCCTACGTCCAGCTCGGCCGCGCCGAGGACCCGCCGTTCACCATCAAGAACATGGTCGTCATCGCCAACTGGCCCGGCGCCTCGGCCGAGCTGATGGCGCGCGAGGTCACCGACCGGATCGAGCGCAAGCTGCAAGAGCTGCCCTTCCTCGACCACGCGGAGACGCAGACCAAGCCCGGCAGCAGCACGACCCTCATCACGCTGCGCGACGACACGCCGCCGCGGCGCACGACGGAGCTGTGGTACCAGGTCCGCAAGAAGCTGGCAGACCTGGCACCCACCCTGCCGCCCGGCGTGCAGGGGCCGTTCTTCAACGACGAGTTCGGCGACGTGTTCGGCCTGGTCTACGCGCTCACCGCGGACGGCTTCACCCTGCCGGAGCTGAAGCACGTCGCCGAGGACGTGCGCGAGCGGCTGCTCGCCGTGCCCGGCGTCGCCAAGGTGCAGCTGCTGGGCCAGCAGGACGAGCGCATCACCATCGAGTTCAGCCCCCGCCGCCTGGCCCAGTTCGGCCTGTCGCTGCAGGAGGTCACGGTGGCGGTGCAGCGGGAGAACAGCGTCGTCGCCGGCGGCTTCGTCGAGACGGCGCGCGACCGCATCTTCGTCCGCACCGGCGCCGGGATCGACGGCGTGACGACGCTGAAGAACCTGCCCTTGCAGGCCGGCGGGCGCCTGGTGCCGCTGGGCGACATCGCGGAGGTCACGCGCGGCACCGTCGATCCGCCGGTCTCCGCCATGCGGTTCGGGGGCAAGCCGGCGCTGGGCGTCGCGATCTCGATGGCGGAGGGCGGCAACCTTCTGGACCTCGGCCGCCGGGTCGAGGCACAGGTGGCGGAGCTGGCGCCCACCCTGCCGCTCGGCGTGCGGATGGGCCGGGTGCATGACCAGGCGGAGGTGGTGGCGGCCGATGTCGGCGACTTCCAGGAAAGCTTCCTCGAGGCGCTGGCCATCGTGCTGCTGGTGTCGTTCGCGAGCCTCGGCTGGCGCACCGGCATCGTGGTTGCCATCAGCGTGCCGCTGGTGCTGGCGGGCGTGCTGGTGGGCATGAAGGTCCTGGGCATCGACCTGCAGCGCATCTCGCTCGGCGCCATGGTGATCGCGCTGGGCCTTCTGGTGGACGACGCGATCATCGCGGTCGAGACCATGTCGGTGAAGCTGGAGCAGGGCTGGGACCGGCTGCGCGCCGGCAGCTTCGCCTACACCTCGACGGCGTTCCCCATGCTGACCGGCACGCTGGTGACGGCGGCGGGCTACCTGCCCATCGGCCTCGCGCAGTCCAGCACCGGCGAGTACACCCAGGACATCTTCCGCGTCGTCGGCCTGTCGCTGGTGCTGTCCTGGTTCGTCGCCGTGCTGTTCGTGCCGCTGCTGGGCGCGAGCCTGCTGCCAGAGGGCCGGCCCCATGCGGGCCACGACGTCTATGACACGCGTGCCTACCGCGGGGTGCGCCGGGTCGTCGCCTGGTGCGTGCGCTGGCGCTGGGTGGTGATCGGCGCCACCGTGCTGGCCTTCGCCGCCTCCGTCGTGGGCTTTGCCCGGGTGCCGCAGCAGTTCTTCCCGAACTCCGACCGGCTGGAGGTCATCATCGACGTGCGCCTGCCGGAGGGCAGCGCCTATGCCGCCACCGCGGCGGAGGTCACCCGGCTCGACGCCGTGCTGGCCGCCGACCCCGGGGTGAAGTCCTGGGTCGGTTACGTCGGCAGCGGCGCCCCGCGCTTCTTCCTGGCCTCCGCGCCCGAGCTGGAGAACGCGAACTTCGCCCAGGTGATCGTCAACATGCGCTCCATCCCGGCGCGGGAGGCGCTGCTCGCCAAGCTGCACGCGCTGTCCGACAGCGGCGCGTTCCCCGACGTGCGGATGCGCAGCGGCCGGCTGGAGCTGGGGCCGCCGGTCGGCTACCCCGTGCAGTTCCGCGTCCTCGGCCCCGATCCGCTGGTGCTGCGCGGCGTCGCGGACCTGGTGCGGGCGCAGATGCGCGCCAACCCGCATTTGCGCAACGTCGGCGACAGCTGGGGCAACGCCGCCAAGTCCGTGCAGGTCGAGGTCGACCAGAACAAGGCCCGGCTGCTCGGCCTCACCAGCGAGGACGTCTCGACCGCGCTGCAAGCCGTGCTGCAGGGCGTGACCATGACCCAGTACCGGGAGGGGACCGACCTGATCCCCGTGCTGGTGCGCGCCAAGGCGTCCGAGCGCGGGAACCTCGCGGAACTTGCGGAGCTGCCGATCGCCGCCGGCGGGCGCACGGTGCCGTTGGGCCAGGTGGCGCGCATCTCCTACGGCATCGAGGCGCCGACGATCTGGCGCCGCAACCGCACGCCGATGCTGCTGGTCCGCGCCGACATCGCGGACGGCACCCAGGCGCCGGTCGCGACCGCGCAGGTGCTGCCGACGCTGGACGCGATCAAGGCCGCGCTGCCGCAGGGCTACGCCATCGAGACCGCCGGGGCGGTGGAGGAGAGCGCCAAGGGCCAGGCCTCGGTGAACGCGGTCATGCCGCTGATGGTGTTCGTGATGGTGGCCCTGCTGATGCTGCAGTTGCAGAGCTTCGGCCGGGTGGCGATGGTGATCCTGACGGCGCCGCTGGGCCTGATCGGCGTGACCGCGGCGCTGCTGCTGACCGGTGCGCCGTTCGGCTTCGTCGCGACCCTGGGCTTCATCGCATTGGCCGGGATCATCATGCGCAACTCGGTGATCCTGGTGGACCAGATCGACAGCGACGCGCGGGAGGGCCTGCCCTTGGCCGAGGCCATCGTCGAGGCCACGGTGCGCCGGACCCGGCCCATCGTGCTGACCGCCGCCGCGGCGATCCTGGCCCTGGTGCCGCTGGCGTTCTCGGTGTTCTGGGGGCCGATGGCGATTGCGATCATGGGCGGGCTGGTGAGCGCCACGGCGCTGACGCTGTGCTTCGTGCCGGCGCTGTACGCCGCCTGGAACCGCGTCGGCCGGGTGCCGGCGCGGGCCGGGGCGGACAGGGCGGCAATGGCGCCCGGCAAGGCCTATCAGGCCTAAACCTTGTAGAGTGACCAGGCTTGCGACCTGTGTCTGATAGGTGGCACCACGGCGCGTGGCTTCGGACCGCAGGGGGGGAGGGCGATGAGCGACCTGTATGACCGCGATTTCTACGCCTGGGCCAACGAACAGGCGGGCTTGCTGCGTGAGGGCCGCCTGTCTGGCGCGGACGTCGCGAACATTGCCGAGGAGATCGAGACGTTGGGCCGGAACGAAAAGCGTGAGCTGCGCAGTCGGCTCAACGTGCTGTTCCTGCACCTGCTTAAATGGCGGCATCAGCCGGCCCGCCGCAGCCGGTCCTGGGAACTCTCGATTGCCGATGCGCGCAATGACCTGGCCGAGCATCTGGCGGACAGCCCCAGTCTCCAGGCGATACTGCCCGAGGCCGTCGCATCCGCCTACCGGCGCGCCCGGCTCCATGCCGAGCAGCAAACGGGCCTGCCGGCCAAGACGTTCCCGGTCGAATGCCCGTGGGCCTTCGACGAGGCGATGACGGAGGAGCTTCCTGGCTCAGCCCGGGACGAGCCGTGACGGCAGCTTGAGCCTTGACTGATTGAGGACGGGTGCCGCGAGCCGGGTGTCTCGGCTGCTCATGTATGGGCGGGACCGCGGGACCCCGCTTCAATCCGGTAAAGCGCATGGTACCGCGTCCGCCGCGCCGCGCGGGCGG
>CAHJXG010000250.1 GCA_903644035.1 Rhodospirillales bacterium | reverse complement strand
GCCAGGGGCCGCAGCACAATCCCCGCGTCCTGCGCCGCGCCGGCCGCGAGCCCCGGGATCAGCGTCGTCCCGTAGCCGGCGGCCACCATGTTGAGCAGCGTCGAGAGGCTCGCCGCCCGCAGCGCGCCGCCCAGCGCCCCGCTGTGCCCGCAGGCCGACAGAGTCTGGTCGCGCAGGCAGTGCCCGTCCGCCAGGACCAGGATGTCCCGGGCCAGATCCGCCTCCGCCACCACCTCGCGCCGGGCGAGCGGGTGGTCGGGCGGCAGCGCCGCGAGGAACGGCTCGGCAAAGAGCGGCCGGCTCGCCAGGTCCGGGCCGTCCACCTCGGTCGCCAGCAGGGCGGCGTCCAGCTCATGCGCGCGCAGCCGCTCGAGCAGCGCCGTGGTCTGGTCCTCCCAAGGCTCCACCTCAAGCGCCGGCAGCGCCTCCCGCAGCGGGGCGAAGACCAGCGGCAGCAGGTAGGGCGCCAGCGTCGGGATGATGCCGAGCCGGAAGCGCCCGGCCAGCGGGTCGCGCAGGTCGCGCGCCACGGCAAGGATCGCCTCCGCCTCCGCCACCGCGGCGCGGGCATGGCCGAGCAGCCGCTGGCAGGCATCCGTCGGCGCGACCGTCTTGCCGCCGCGCTCGAACAGCGTGAGGCCGAGCTGCTCCTCCAGCTTGCGAAGCTGCACGGAGAGCGTCGGCTGGCTGACGCCGCAGGCCTGCGCGGCGCGGCCGAAATGCGCGTGCTCGGCCACGGCCAGCAGGTAGCGGAGGTCACGGAGATTCATCGGGCGGGTCCGGCCATCGTCATAGACAGCGACTATCGCACTTTCCGAAGTAATTGTTTTTCTTTTATGATAGAGGTGACGCTGCATCGAAACGGCCTTATGATAACCGTCTCGTGCGTGGACCGCGTAATCGACGCATCCAGAAGTGGGAGAGTAAAGATGGACGGAGACAGCGTCGGCCAGTGCCCTATGAAGGGCGTGGCCGCCAACAACTCGACGGCTTGGCCCAGGTCCAACCAGGAGTGGTGGCCGAACCAGCTCAACCTCAAGATCCTGCATCAGCACTCGGTCAGCTCCAACCCGTTGAAGGAGAGCTTCAACTACGCCGAGGAGTTCAAGACCCTCGACCTGGCGGCGGTGAAGCAGGACCTGTTCGCGCTGATGACCACGTCGCAGGACTGGTGGCCGGCCGATTACGGGAACTACGGGCCGCTGATGATCCGCATGGCGTGGCACAGCGCGGGCACCTACCGCATCGGCGACGGCCGCGGGGGCGCAGGCTCCGGGACGCAGCGCTTCGCGCCGCTGAACTCCTGGCCCGACAACGCGAACCTCGACAAGGCGCGGCTGCTGCTGTGGCCGATCAAGCAGAAGTACGGCCGCAAGATCTCCTGGGCCGACCTGATGGTGCTCGCCGGCAACTGCGCGCTGGAGTCGATGGGGCTCAAGACGTTCGGCTTCGCCGGCGGCCGCGCCGACGTCTGGGAGCCGGAGGAGGACATCAACTGGGGTCCCGAGGACACCTGGCTCGCCGACCAGCGCTACAGCGGCGACCGGGAACTCGCCGACCATCTCGGCGCGGTGCAGATGGGGCTGATCTACGTCAACCCGGAGGGGCCGAACGGCAAGCCCGATCCGCTCGCCTCGGCCCGCGACATCCGCGAGACCTTCGGGCGCATGGCGATGAACGACGTGGAGACGGTGGCCCTGATCGCGGGCGGCCACACCTTCGGCAAGAGCCACGGCGCGGCCAACGCGGGAGAATACGTGGGTCCGGAGCCTGAGGCCGCCGGCATCGAGCAGATGGGCCTGGGCTGGAAGAACAGCTTCGGCACCGGCAAGGGCGCGGACACGATCTCCAGCGGGCTGGAGGGCGCCTGGACCGCCGAGCCGACCAAGTGGGACAACGGATACTACGACAACCTGTTCAGCTACGAGTGGGAGCTGCACAAGGGTCCCGGCGGCGGCTGGCAGTGGAAGCCGAAGGACGGCGCGGCCGCCGACCAGGTGCCCGATGCGCACGATGCGTCGAAGCGGCACCCGCCAATGATGTTCACCACGGACATCGCGCTGATCACAGACCCGTCTTACCTCGCGATCTCCAAGCGCTTCCATGAGAACCCCGACGAGTTCGCGGACGCGTTCGCCCGGGCGTGGTTCAAGCTGACGCACCGCGACATGGGGCCGATCGCCCGCTACCTCGGCCCCGACGTGCCTGCGGAGCCGTTGCTGTGGCAGGACCGCGTCCCCGCCGTGGACCACCCGCTGATCGGGGAACAGGACGTGGCGGCGCTCAAGGCGCGGGTGCTGGAGTCGGGCCTGTCCGTGTCGCAGCTGGTCTCGACCGCCTGGAAGTCGGCGTCCACCTTCCGCGGCACCGACAAGCGGGGCGGCGCCAACGGCGCGCGCATCCGCCTGGCGCCGCAGAAGGACTGGGCGGCGAACGAGCCGGCCGAGCTGGCGACGGTGCTGCAGACGCTGGAAGGCATCCAGGCCGAGTTCGCGGCGCAGTCCGGCGGCAAGAAGGTGTCGCTTGCCGACCTGATCGTGCTCGCCGGCTGCGCGGGCGTCGAGAAAGCCGCCAAGGAGGCCGGGCATGCGGTGGAGGTCCCGTTCACGCCGGGCCGCACCGACGCGTCTCAGGAGCAGACCGACGCGCACTCCTTCGCCCCGCTGGAGCCGACCGCGGACGGGTTCCGCAACTACCTCGGCGACGGGCGCGGGCGGCAGGCGGAGGTGCACCTGGTGGACCGGGCGCATCTCCTGACGCTGAGCGCGCCTGAGATGACGGTCCTGGTCGGCGGCCTGCGCGTGCTGGGCGCCAACCACGGCGGCTCCGAGCTTGGCGTGTTCACCAAGCGGCCGGGCGCGCTGACCAACGACTTCTTCGTCAACCTGCTCGACATGGGCACGACGTGGAAGGCGGTGTCCGGGTCCGACGACCGGTTCGAGGGGCGTGACCGCCGGACCGGCGAGCTGAAGTGGACCGGCAGCCGCGTCGACCTGATCTTTGGGTCGAACTCGCTGCTGCGGGCCGTGGCCGAGGTGTTCGGATGCGCCGACGCCGGGGAAGCGTTCGTGCACGACTTCGTGGCCGTGTGGACCAAGGTGATGAACCTGGACCGCTTCGACCTCGCCTGATCCCCGCAAGGCGCCCGGGTGCAGCTGAGACCCAGCTGCACCCGGGACAGCCTGGGACCGTGGCGTCAGAACTCCAACAGGTTGTCGCGGAACTGCTTGTGCGCGTAGGCGCGCCGCACCAGCCCGCGTTGCTGCAGGGCGGGAATCAGCCCGTCCGTCACCTCCGTCACCGTCTTGCGGCTGACGTTCGGCAGCACCAGCAGGAAGCCGTCGCCGCCCACCTCCTGCATCGCCTCGTCCATCTGCGCCGCGACCGTCTCCGGCGTGCCGACCAGGTCCACGCTGCCGCCCTGGCTGGTGTAGGCGAGGATGGCTTCCCGCAGCGTGCGCCCACCGGCCTTTTTCAGGAAGTTGGTCAGGCTGGACTGGTGGCCGTTGGTGGTGAGCTCCCCCACCGGCGCGTCCAGGTCGTAGCCGGAGAAGTCGATGTTCGTGGTCCACCCCATCTGGGCGAGCCGGCGGTGGACCTCCTCGGTCGTGGCGACGCCGCGCTGGGCGGCGCGGGCCTGGGCCTCCTCGTCCGTGTTGGCCAGCACCGGCGTCGCCATGAACAGCACCTTGCAGGAGTCGGGGTCGCGCCCGGCCGCCCGCATCCGCATCCGGACGTCGTTGCGGTAGTCCTTCATGGCCTGCACGCCCTTCGGGTGCGCCACCACCGTGTCGGCGTAGCGCGCCGCGGTCTCCCGCCCCTTGGCGGAGCCGCCGGCCTGCGCGATGACCGGGCGGCCCTGCGGGCAGGGGCCGGAGTTCAGCGGGCCGCGGCTCGCGTAGTACTCGCCCTTGAAGTCGATGGTGTGGACCTTGGACGGCTCGATCAGCACGCCGGTCTTGCGGTCCGCGACGATGGCGCCGGGTTCCCAGCTGTCCCAGAGCCGCGTGACCACGTCGATGTACTCGGCCGCCATCTCGTAGCGCGTGTCGTGCTCCGGCAGCCGGTCCAGCCCGAAGTTCTGGCCGGAGTAGTCGGAGCTGCCGGTCACCATGTTCCACCCGGCCCGGCCGCCGGACACCTGATCCAGCGTGCCGACGATGCGGGCAGTCAGGTAGGGGTGGTAGGCGAAGGTCGAGAGCGTCGGCACGATCCCCAGCCGCGAGGTCGCCGCCGCCATCAGGGCGGCCACCACCGACGGCTCCTGACGCGGCACCGACATGCCGTTCTTCAGGAACATGTCGCGCGAGTTCTCCCAGTTCTGCCCGATGTAGATCGAGTCCTCGATCAGCAGGTAATCGAAGCAGGCGCGCTCGATGGACCGTGCGAGGTCGAGGAACATCTCCGCCGACATCCACTCCTCGCTGATGTTGCCGCTCCACTGCTCGCCCCAGGCTTGGATGCTCGATCCCTGGAGGAACCAGGCGAGGTGGAACGGGTTGGCGGACATGCGATGGACCTCCTGGCGTTGCGTAAGGGACGAAGCATGGAGCGTGCCAGCGCCGTCACGCCGGGCAGGCGTCGTCGAACGCGCCGTCCAGGAACGACCAGAACGCCTGCACCGCCGGGCGCATGGCGCCACGCCGCAGGCGCAGGCGCATGATGCGCACCGGCGCCAGCGCCTCCTGAATCGGCAGCGCGGCCACGCGGCTGCCGTCATAGGCGACACCCGTGCAGGGCAGCACATTGTGCAGCGAGTAGCCGAGGCCATGCCCCACCATGCCGCGGATGAACTCGAACGACCGGGAACGGGAAGCGATCCGTGGCTCCATGCCGCACGCCGCGAACAGCCCGGCGAAGTAGTCGCGCGAGTGCGGCAGGTCCAGCAGGATGAACGGCTCGTCGGCGAAGGCGCGCAGGGAGACGGCGCCCTGCCCGGCCAGCCGATGCGTGGCGGCCACCATCACGTGCGGCGGCAGGTCGGCCAGGCGCTCGCCCAGCACGTCCTCCGGCAGGGCGTAGTTGTAGGATACCGCCAGCTCCGTCCGGCCCGACAGCAGCGATTGCAGGATCTCCTCCTGGTTGCCCTCCTCCAGCCTGACCGAGATGCCGGGATGCCGGCGCGCGAAGCCGGCCAGCACCCGCGGCAGGAAGCGCGCCGTGAGCGTGACGAAGCAGCCGACCGCGATCTCGCC
>CAHJXG010000249.1 GCA_903644035.1 Rhodospirillales bacterium | reverse complement strand
CAGGCCACGGCCGACGCTGGGGCGCCGCCTCGACGCCCTGTCCCGCCGGTCCTTTCCGGCCCTCGGCACGGCGATGCTTCTGCTGCTGGCCGCGGCGCCGCTCGACGTGCCCGGCCAGGCGCAGCTGCAGCCTGCCGTCGCGCTCGCCTGCGTGTTCTTCTGGTCCTTGGCTTGGCCGGCCAGCATGACGTCCCCGGCCGTGTTCCTGCTGGGATTGCTCGCCGACCTGCTGGGCCTGACCCCGCCGGGTGTCCTGGTGCTGGTGCTGCTGGCGGCCCACGGGCTGACGACGGGCTGCCGCCGGGCGCTGATGCAGCAGGGCTTCCTGGCGGCTTGGCTGGCCTTCGTCGTCGTGGCGGCGGGCGCGGCCGCGATGGAGTGGGCGTTGGTCGGGCTGCTGAGCGTCCGGCTGATGCCGGCGAGCGCCGCGCTGCTGCAGTTCGGACTGACGGCCGCGGCTTACCCGGCCCTCGCGGCCCTGCTCACCCACGCCCATCGCGGCCTCGCCGATCCGGATCAGGCGTGAGATGCGGCGGGGCAGGGCAGGGGCGAAGGGGGAAGAGGCGCAGGATGGAGGCGTGCTCACCCGGCGCGCCCTGCTCCTGGGCGCCGGGCAGCTCGGCATCTTCGGCGCGCTGGGGGCGAAGCTGTATCGGACCCAGATCGTCGAGGGCGAGCGCTACGCCACGCTGTCCGACAGCAACCGCATCAGCGAGCGGCTGATCGCGCCGCCGCGCGGCCGCATCCTCGACCGGGCCGGCGTCGTCCTGGGCGGCAACCAGGCGAACTGGCGCGCGGTGTTCACCGCCGGGCGGTCGGTCGATGCGGGCGCGACGCTCGACGCCTTCACGAGGCTCGTGCCCCTCACCGACGCCGAGCGCGCCCGCATCGAACGCGAGCTGCGCGCCCGCCGCCGCTACGTCCCGGTCACGCTGCGGGAGTTCCTGACCTGGGAGGACATGGCGCGGATCGAGGTGAACGCCCCCGACCTGCCCGGCATCATCGTCGATGTCGGGACGACGCGCACCTATCCGCTGGGTCCGGCGCTCGCCCACGTCGTCGGCTACGTGGCGCCCCCGAACGACGAGGACGTGGCGGAGGAGCCCACGCTGGGCCTGCCGGGCCTGCGCATCGGCCGGGCGGGCATGGAGAAGGCGCATGACGTCCAGCTGCGCGGCCAGCCCGGCGCCGTGCAGATGGAGGTGAACGCCGCCGGCCGCATCATCCGTGAGCTGGACCGGCAGGAGGGGGTGCCGGGGGAGGACCTAAGCCTGACCATCGACGCCGGGCTGCAGGCGTCGGTGCTGCAGCGCCTGGGCGATGAGAGCGCGTCCGCCGTGGTGCTGGACGCGCGCAACGGCGAGGTGCTGGCCATGACCACCAACCCGTCCTTCGATCCCGGCCTGTTCAACTCGGGCGTCAGCCAGGCGCAATGGGTGGAGTGGACGCGCAACCGGCGGACGCCCCTGATCAACAAGGCGGCGGCCGGGCTGTATCCGCCGGGCAGCACGTTCAAGATGGCCGTCGCCATGGCCGGGCTGGAGGCGGGCGTCATCGGCCCCAAGGACCGCATCACCTGCCCGGGCTTCTTCGACCTCGGCGACACGCGGTTCCATTGCTGGAGCAAGCACGGCCACGGCGCGCTGGACATGCGCGGCGGGCTGAAGAACAGCTGCGACGTGTTCTTCTACGAGGTCGCCCGGCGCGCCGGCATCGACCGCGTGGCGGCGATGGCCAACCGGTTCGGCATCGGCGTCGATCTCGGCATCGAGCTGCCCGGCGCCCGCAAGGGCTTGATGCCGACCCGCGCCTGGCGCCGGGCGCATGGCAAGGCGTGGAACATCGGCGACACCATCAGCTGCGGCATCGGCCAGGGCTACATCCAGACGACGCCGCTGGCGCTTGCGACCTACGTGGCGCGGATCGCCAGCGGGCGTGCCGTGCAGCCGCATCTGACCCGTTCCATCGCGGGCGTCGTGCAGAAGGGCGCGGCGGCGGAGGATTGGCCGGCGCTCGACCTGCCGGAGCGCGGGCTGCATTTGCTGCGGGAAGGCATGTGGGCGGTGGTGAACGAGGCCGGCGGCACCGCGCCGGTGGCCCGGATCAACCTGCCAGGCATGCAGCTGGCGGGCAAGACCGGCTCCAGCCAGGTGCGCCGCGTGTCCCGCGCCCAGCGGGAGCACGGATACAACTCGGCGAAGCTCGCTTGGGAGTTCCGGCCGCATGCCTTGTTCGTCTGCTACGCGCCCTATGACGCGCCGCGCTACGCCGTCGCGGTGGTGGTCGAGCACGGCAACGCCGGTGCGGCCGCCGCGGCGCCGCTTGGCCGGGATATCATGGTCAACGCGCTGACCCGTGAGGCCACCGCTCCGGTGCAGCGGGTCGCCGAGGGGCGGCTGTGATCGCGCAGCAGCGCCCATGATCGCGATAGGGCGACCGTGATCGCGCAGCGGCGGCTGATCCGGGCGGAGCCGTCCTTTGGACTGCTCCCCAAGCTTTGGCGCATCAACTGGGTGCTGGTCCTGCTGCTATGCGCCTTGGCGGGGGTCGGCTACGTCGCGCTGTACTCCGCCGCCGGCGGCGCGCCGGAGCCTTACGCCTCCCGCCATGTCCTGCGCTTCGGCATCGGGCTGGCGATGATGCTGGGCCTCGCGCTGATCGACATCCGCCTCATCGCGCGGCTGTCCTGGCCGGTGTACGGTCTGTCCATCGGGCTGCTGGTCATGGTCCTGCGGGTCGGCCATGTCGGCAAGGGCGCGCAGCGTTGGCTTGATCTGGGCGGCCTGCAGATGCAGCCGAGCGAGCTGGCCAAGGTGGGCCTGGTCATGGCGCTGGCGTCATGCTTCCACCGGGCCAGCTGGGCACGGATGGGCAATCCCCTGTTCCTGCTCCTGCCGGCCGTGCTGGTCCTGGTGCCGGTCGGCCTGATCCTGAAGGAGCCCAACCTCGGTACCGCGGTCATCGTGGGACTGGTGGGCGGCGCCATGTTCCTGGCGGCCGGCGTCCGCTGGTGGGCCGTCGCCCTGGTCCTGCTGCCGACGCCGTTCGCCGGGCGCTTCGCGTTCGAGCACATGCACGACTACCAGCGCGCCCGGATCACCACCTTTCTCAACCCTGAGAGCGACCCCCTGGGCGCGGGCTACAACATCATCCAATCCAAGATCGCGATGGGGTCCGGCGGCCTGTGGGGCAAGGGGTTCCTGCTGGGAACCCAGGGGCAGCTTGATTTCCTGCCGGAGAAGCAGACGGACTTCATCTTCACGACGCTCGCCGAGGAGTTCGGCCTGGTCGGCGGCCTCGCGGTGCTGGGGCTGCTGGCCTGCATCGTGGGCGTGGGCATGGTGGTGGCGCTCCGTTGCCGGCACCGCTACGGACGGCTGCTGGCGCTCGGCATCTCGACCAACTTCTTCATGTATGCGTTCGTGAACCTCGCCATGGTTCTGGGCGCGATCCCGGTGGGCGGCGTTCCGTTGCCGCTGGTCTCGCATGGCGGGTCGGCCATGCTGATGGTGATGTTCGGCTTTGGCCTGCTGATGTCCGTGCACGTGCATCGCGACGTGGAGTTCGGCGGGCGGCGGGATCAGTGATGCGGCCCGCGGCGGCGCGGCGGCGCCAGGGCCGGTCCCACCTTGGACGCCGCGATGAGTGCCGACGCCTGCTCGATTGAGCGGATCACGGCCTCTCCCGCCTTGCGGATGGCGGGATCGGTGCTGGCGACCAGACGATCCGAGAGGATCAGCGCCGGAGAGAGGGCGCCGCGCAGCTCATGCCGAAGGTTCGACGCCTGCGCCTCGATCTCGTCGATGCGGTCCTGCGCGGCGTCACGACCCGGTCCCCCGGGGGGAGCTGGCACCAGGCCGTACAAGGCCAGGCCCGCGCAAGCCGATGCGCCCAGCGCCGCGGCCAGGAAGGGGATGCCCGCGCCCATCAGCGCCAGCACCGCCCCCGACGCGCCAAAGGCCGAGGCGGCGCCAGCCATCGAAATGAGCACGCGCGGCGGAAGCATCGCGCTGTATGCGCATCAATCGCGCCGTCGCTCAAGGGTTTCGCGGCCCGGCTTGGATTGACTTGGCCAGGGACGACCAATTATAAGCCGCGTCTGCCATGGAATCGCCGGGCCTGGCTGCCTGGAATGCTTCTTGCCGGGTTGCCGAGCGGCGCGTCCGTCTTGGCTCGCAGCCGCACCCTCGGAATCGGAGTTTGTCGTGAAGCGCACGTATCAACCGTCTAAGCTGGTCCGCAAGCGCCGCCACGGCTTCCGCACCCGGATGTCCACCGTGGGCGGGCGCAAGGTCCTGGCGAACCGCCGCGCCAAGGGCCGCAAGCGCCTGTCAGCCTGACGCGGCCGATGCGGCCATGCCGCCAGAACCTGCCAGGCCGCCGGAGCGCCTGAAACGCCGGGCCGAGTTCCTGCGCGTTGCCAGCAAGGGACGCCGGACCTCGGTGCACGGCTTGGCGTTGCAAGCCCTGCCTCGTGGGGATGACGGGCCGGCGCGGATCGGCTTCACCGTCACCAAGAAGGTCGGCAATGCCGTCATCCGCAACCGGACCAAGCGGCGCCTGCGGGAGGTCGCCCGGCTGCTGGCGCGCGACGAGCCGATCCGTGGCGTGGACCTCGTGCTGATCGGTCGCGACGCGACACGCACCCGGCCGTTCTGCTTGCTGATGGACGACATGCGGCGGGCGCTGAGCAAGGCAGGGGTGTCTTGATCGCGCCGGTGCTGGTTGGCTGCGTCCGGGTCTACCAATGGACGTTGCGTCCGTTCATCGGCGCCCACTGCCGCTTCGAACCCACCTGCAGCGCCTATGCGGTCGAGGCGCTGCAGCGTCACGGCGCCGCGGCCGGCACCCTGCTGGCGACGTGGCGGGTGCTGCGCTGCAATCCCTGGTGCGACGGCGGCGTTGACCCGGTGCCCTCCTGCCTATGCTTTGGAAAGTGACGGCCCTCTGATGGACCAGAAACGCCTTTTTCTCGCGATTGCGATCTCGATCGCGATCCTGCTGGGCTTTCAGCTGCTGCTGCCGAAACCGCCCGTGCAGCAGGCGGCCATGCAGCCGACGCAGTCCACCCCGACCACCCTGGCGCCCCGTCCGACCGGGGACGTCGCGACGCCCGGGTCCCAGCCCATGGCCGTCCCGCCGCCGCGCGACGTGCCGCGCCTCAAGATCTCGGCGCCCCGAGTCCAGGGCAGCATCAGCCTGCTCGGCGCACGGCTGGACGACCTGGTGCTGCGCGACTACCGCGAGCAGGTCGACCTGGGTTCACCCCTAGTCCGCCTGCTGGAGCCGCGTGCCGATCCGCAGCCCTACTACGTGCAGTTCGGCTGGACCGCGGAGGGCGCCGACGCGAAGGTGCCGGACCTCGACACCGTCTGGACCGCGTCCGCGCCCGAGCTGACGGCATCGACCCCGGTGACGCTGTCCTGGGACAACGGCGCCGGGCAGGTGTTCGAGATCGCCCTGTCGGTCGACGCCAACTACCTGTTCACCGCCGAGCAGCGCGTGCGCAACACCGGGTCGGCCGCAGTCAGCGTGCATCCCTGGTCCCGCATCCGTCGCGATTACACGCCCACGACGGCGGGCTACTACATCCTGCACGAGGGCCTGCTGGGCGTGCTGGGCGGCCGCTTGCAGGAGCAGACCTACGACAAGGCGAAGAGCGAGAGCAACAAGAGCCGCGGTGCCTCGCTCGATATGACGACCACGGGCGGCTGGGCCGGGATCACCGACAAGTACTGGCTCACCGCGCTGATCCCCGACCAGGCGACGCCGGTCGTGGCGACCTTCCGCCACCTGACCGAGAACAGCAGCGACCGCTACCAGACGGATTTCCTGTCGAAGGACCCCATGGTCGTCGGACCCGGCGCTGTCGGAAGCAGCACGACGCGCCTGTTCGCCGGCGCCAAGGAGGTGCTGCTGCTCGACCGCTACGAGAGGGAGCTGAGCCTGCCCAACTTCGACAAGGCGGTCGATTTCGGCTGGTTCTACTTCCTGACCAAGCCGATCTTCTATGCGCTGGATTGGCTCTACAAGCTGACCGGCAACTTCGGCGTCGCGATCCTGATCTTCACGGTGTTCGCCAAGGCGGTGTTCTTTCCCCTGGCCAACAAGTCCTACAAGTCGATGAGCAAGATGAAGCTGCTCGGCCCGAAAATGCAGGAGATCCGCGAGCGCCTCAAGGAGGATCCCGCCAAGATGCAGGGCGAGATCATGGGTTTGTACAAGTCGGAGAAGGTGAACCCGGCCAGCGGCTGCCTGCCGATGGTGGTGCAGATCCCGGTGTTTTTCTCGCTCTACAAGGTTATCTTCGTCACCATCGAGATGCGGCACGCGCCGTTCTTCGGCTGGATCCACGACCTGTCCGCGGTCGATCCGACGAACGTGTTCAACCTGTTCGGCCTGCTTCCGTTCAATCCTGCCGCGTACTCGAACCTGCTGCACCTCGGCGTCTGGCCGCTCATCATGGGCGTCACCATGTTCCTGCAGCAGAAGCTCAACCCGCCGCCGCCGGACCCGGTGCAGGCGCGGCTCTTCCAGTTCATGCCGATCATCTTTACGTTCATGCTGTCGAGCTTCCCGGCCGGGCTGGTGATTTACTGGAGTTGGAACAATCTTCTCACGATCGCGCAGCAATGGATGATCATGCGCCAGACCCAGCTCACGGTCCCGCGGATGGCGCGCTCCTAGGCGGTGAGCAGCAGCCTGACCCGGAGCAGGTCGAGGCCGGGCGGCTGCTGTTCGCCGCCGAGTGCCGGTTCTTCTACGCCGCGCAGCGCCTGGATCAGCTGCCCGAGCCGGGCCTGCCGGAGGTCGCGTTCGCCGGACGGTCCAACGTCGGCAAATCGACGCTGATCAACGCCCTGACGGGACGCAAGGCGCTGGCGCGCGCCTCCAACACCCCAGGGCGCACCCGGCAGCTCAACTTCTTCGACCTCGGCGGGCGGCTGACGCTCGTGGACATGCCGGGCTACGGCTATGCCCAGGCGGCGAAGGAGATCAAGGAGGACTGGCAGGGACTGATGTTCGAGTACCTCCGCGGCCGGCCGACCCTGCGCCGGGTCGTCCTGCTGCTGGACAGCCGGATCGAGCTGAAGGCGTCGGACCTCGCCGTGATGGATCTGCTGGACCGGGCGGCGGTGACCTATCAGCTTGTGCTCACCAAGGCCGATGGCGTGAGGCCCGGGGCGCTGGCCCGCAAGCAGGACGAGGTCTCCGCCCTGATCCGGAAGCACCCGGCGGCCCACCCGGAGCTGTTCACCACCAGCAGCGACGCCGGGCTGGGCATGGAGACGCTGCGGGCCGAGCTTTCGGGCCTTGGATTGCCCGCTTGACCAAACGCGCGCCGCCCCGGTAGGGAACCGGCATGGTACTCACCCCCGAGCAACTGCGGGCCGCCGCCGACCGGGCCGATATCCTGGTCCAGGCGCTGCCATACCTGCGCCGTTACGCGGGCATCACGGTCGTCGTGAAATATGGCGGCCACGCGATGGGAAACGAGACCCTGGCCGCGCAGTTCGGCCGCGACATCGCCCTGCTCAAGCAGGTCGGCGTGAACCCGGTCGTGGTGCATGGCGGCGGCCCGCAGATCAACGCGATGCTGGAGCGCCTGGCGATCCCATCGAGCTTCGTGGACGGGCTGCGCGTCACCGACGCCTCCATGGTGGAAGTCGTCGAGATGGTGCTGTCTGGCACCGTGAATAAGCACGTGGCCGGGCTGATCAACATCGCGGGCGCCTTGGCGGTGGGCATCTCCGGCAAGGATGGCGGCCTGATCCGTGCCCGCAAGCTGACCCGCACGGTGCGCGATCCCGGCAGCCACATCGAGCGCGCGCTGGACCTGGGGTTCGTGGGCGAGCCGGAGAGCGTGGACGTCCGGGTGATCCATGCGCTGACCGGCGCCGGGCTGATCCCGGTGATCGCGCCCGTCGCCATGGCGGCGGACGGCCAGACCTACAACATCAATGCCGACACCGTGGCCGGCGCCGTGGCCGGGGCGTTGGGCGCGCAGCGGCTGCTGATGCTGACCGACGTCGCGGGCGTGCTGGACGCGGACCGCAAGCTGATTTCGGACATGACGGTCGCCGAGGTCGAGGCTGGCGTCGCGAGCGGAATGATTTCCGGCGGGATGATCCCCAAGGTCGAGAACTGCGTGGATGCCGTCCGCAAGGGCGTGCGCGGAGCGGTGATCCTGGACGGCCGCATGGCCCATGCCTGCCTGCTGGAACTCTTCACCGAAGGCGGCATCGGCACCTTGATACGGGCATAACAGCCGATCCCGGCCGGCGCTTGACAACCTTGGCGCGTGGCGTTGGCGTGCCGCCCGCGACAAAGGATGCCCGCATATCATGTCCAATCCCGGAGATGCCGACACGACGCCGATCGGCTCGATCCAGCAGCTGGCGGACCACATCGCCGCCGGATGCAAGCCGAAGTCCGAGTACCGCATCGGCACGGAGCATGAGAAGTTCGGCTACCAGGCATCCACCTTCCTGCCGCCGCCGTATGAGCCGGACGGCATCCGCGCGGTGCTGCAGGGCATGGCCGCGGCTGATCCGGAGGGATGGCAGCCGATCCTGGAGCACGGCGCCCCGATTGGCCTGAAAGGGCAGGGCGTCCATCGGAGCGCCTCCGTCTCGTTGGAGCCGGCTGGGCAGTTCGAGCTGTCAGGCGGCATGCTGCATGACCTGCACGCGACGCGGGAGGAGCTTGCCGTCCATGTCGAGGCGGTGCGCGCGGCGGCGGCTCCGCTCGGCATCGGCTTCACCCCCTTGGGGCACCATCCGACGCTTGGCCGGGCCGACATGCCGTGGATGCCGAAGGGCCGCTACGCCATCATGCGGCGCTACATGCCGCTGGTGGGGCGGCTTGGCCTCGACATGATGCAGCGGACCTGCACCGTGCAGGTGAACCTCGACTACTCGTCCGAGGCCGACATGGCCCGCAAGCTGCGCGTGTCGCTGGCGCTGCAGCCGGTTGCCACCGCGCTGTTCGCCAATTCGCCCTTCGTTGACGGCAAGCCGAGCGGCTTCCTGTCGAGCCGCGCCCGGGTCTGGACGGACACGGACGCCGACCGGTCCGGCATGCCGGCCGTCATGTTCGAGGAGGATTTCGGCTTTGAGCGCTACGTCGAGTGGCTGCTCGACGTGCCGATGTATTTCATCGAGCGCCAGGGGGCCTACAAGGACGTGGCGGGCGAGTCGTTCCGCGAGTACATGGCCGGCCGCCGGCCGCATATCGGCAACGGCCGGGCCACGATGGGCGACTTCGCCGACCACATGACGACGGCCTTCACCGACGTGCGGGTCAAGCGCTTCCTGGAGATGCGGGGCGCCGACGCGGGGCGGCCGGACATGATGGTGGCACAGAGCGCCTTGTGGGTCGGCATCCTCTACGACGACGCGGCGCTGGCGGCGGCCGACGCGCTGGTCCGCCGGCATCCCTGGGAGGCGTTCCAGGCGCTTCGGGCCGAGGTGCCCCGGCTTGCCCTCGACGCGCCTTGGGCCGAGGGAACGGCGCGTGACCTGGCGCGGGACATGGTGGCGATCGCCCGGGACGGCCTGCATGCCCGTGCCCGGCGCGACGCCTCGGGCGAGGACGAGGCGACCTATCTTGCCCCGCTTGAGCCGATGGTGCACGGCGGCCCGACCCAGGCCGAGCATTGGCTTTCGCGCTATCACGGGGCATGGAACGGCGATGCGGGGCGCATCTTCTCCGAGGCCGGGCTCTACGAGGTGGGGCAACGGTCGGAACGGGGCACGACCGACACGGGCTTGTGAGAAAGGATGCTGCTCCCGTTACATTCATCTTGTATTGGCGCGTGAGATAAGCGGTAATGCAGCAATGATTATCAGCCAGCCCCGTGCTGCCACACGTGCCGTTGCGAGTGCCGCCGATCCGGTGGTCGTGCGCCTCCGCCTCATCGGCCAGATGGAAGCGTCAACCCCGAACGGCGACAGCATCCTGCCGCCGGGGCGGAAGACGAGGGCCTTGCTCGCCATCATCGCCCTGTCCGCGCCGCGTCCGGTGCTTCGCTCGCGCTTGGCCGAACTGCTCTGGAGTCGCCGGCCGGAGGAGCAGGCGCGCGCCTCGCTCCGCCAGGAAATCCACCGTCTGCTGGAGGTTCTCGCTCCGGCCAGCAAGGAGGTGCTGGCGATCAACCGGGACAGCCTGGCGCTCCGGCCCGGCGCCGTCTGGGTTGACGTCGAGGAGGTGCTGCGCGCCACCACGACCCACCCGGCGTCGCTTGCCCTGCTCGACGGCGAGCTGCTTGAGGAGCTGGATGGCGTCGATCCCGCCTTCGACGGCTGGCTGCAGACGGAACGTGAGCGCCTGCGGGACCGCGCCCGCTCAGTCGGCGAGACGCTCCTGCTGGAGCAGTCGTCGCCCGAGGCGCTGATCGTCGTCGCCCAGCAGCTCCTGTCCATCGACCGCGCGCATGAGGGCGCCTGGCGGGCGCTGATGCGGGCCCATGCCGACCGGGGCGAGCGCGGCATGGCGATCCAGTCCTACGATCGTTGCCGGGCCGTGCTGGCGGATCTGCTGGACGCGACGCCGTCTTCCGAGACTCAGGCGTTGCTGGCGGACATACGCATGGGCCGCACGGCCCGGCCGCCCCTGCCCGTCGCCGCCCCGCCGGCGGAGCGGATCGAGCCTCGCCCCGTGTCGCCGCGCGTGGGTGCCAAGCTCGGCGTGCTGCCGCTCACCCTTGTCGGCACGGACGAGACCGAGGCCCATTTGGCCCTGGGGCTGGCAGAGGAGATCACCTCGGCCATGCAGCGCGTCCGCTGGCTGTTCCTGGTCTCAAGCGGGTCGCTCGCGCAGTTCGTCCAGCAGGGCCGCGATGATGCCGGGCTGCGCCGGGCCTTCGGCCTCGATTTCGTCCTGGACGGCCTGGTGCAGCGGGTCGGCCGGCGGCTTCGCATCACCCTTCGGCTGGTCGATCTGCGCGATGGCGGCCAGATCGTCTGGGCCAGGCGGTTCGACCGGCAGACCAGCGACCTGCTGACCCTGCAGGAGGAGATCGCGGCCGAGGTCGTCGCGCAGGTTGATCCGGAAATCCTGGCCATCGAAAGCCGACGCGCGGCGCAGCGGCCCGCGTCGGACTCGGCGGCATACGACCTGCTGCTTCGCGCGCTCCCCAGCCTGGGCCGGCTGGAGCGCGAGCACTTCATGCAGTCAGGCCAGCTGCTGCGCCAGGCCATCTCGCTTGAACCGGATTTCGCGGCGGCTTACGCCTGGTATGCCTGCTGGCTTACGCTGCTGATCGGCCAGGGCTGGGCAAAGGATCGTGACGCCGCGGTGAACGACGCGGCACATCATGCCGAGCGGGCGATCACGCTCGATCCGCAGGACGCCAAGGGGCTGACGATCGCCGGCCATGTCCGCGCCTCGCTCCAGCGCCGCATCCGGGAAGGGATAGCCTTGCATGAGCGCGCCCTGGCGCTCAATCCGAACCTGGCCATGGGCTGGGCGCTGTCGGGTCTTGCCCATCTCCACCTGGGGGACTGGGAAGAGGGCGAGCGTCGCCTGCAGCGCTATAAGCAGCTCGCGCCGACCGACCCGCACGCGTTCCACTACGACACGGGGTTCAGCCTCATCGCGTTGGCAAAGCGGGACTATGAGGGCGTCATCATCGCCGGGCGCAGCGTCAGCGAGCGGAACCCGGCGTTCTCCATCGCCTGCGAACCCTACTTGGCTGCCCTCGGCTATCTCGGGCAGATGCAGGAGGCGGCGGTGGTGCGCCGTCGGCTGCTCACCATCGACCCAGGCTTCAGCGTGGAACGCTATCTCCGGAACAGCCCGTTCGAGCGGGTAGAGGATCGGGAGCACGTTGCACGCGGCTTGAGGCTGGCGGGGGTGGCAGAGACGTCCGTGGCTGAGAGTGAAGGCAGACCTCGCCGCGACGCCGACCTAGCGCCGGGCTGACGCGGACCGAACCGCCGGGCTGGGTGACTGCAGGCCCGCAAGGATCGACGACGCCAGCGCCTGCGCGACGCAGCGATATCCGAGATCGTTATGGTGAACGCCGTCATCTGAGATGAACTCCCCGTAGGGGTGTCCAGAAAACTGCCATTGATCCATCAGCGCGCCACGGTCGAACAGGCCGATTCCCGTCTGCGCCGCGATGTCCGTCAGGATCTGATCGATCCGTTGGTGGTGCGGCGAGGCCAGGATCAACGGTGCGCGTTGGTTGTCCATAAGCACGACGTCGGTCCCCGTCTCCTTCAGCATGCGCACGCCGGTGGCGACGAGGCGCCGGAACTCCTCGGGGTCTCGGTTCTTCATCGCCCCATTCGCGCCGACTTGCCAGATCACCAAGGTCGGATGCACCTCCAGCACATCTCGCCCCATGCGCGGGATCATCTCAGCCGCGTCCTGGCCGCCGATGCCACGATTGATGACGGCGACATGGGCCGTGGGGAGGGCGCTTGAAAGCGTCGCCTGCAGGATCGCCGGATAGCTTTGCGCGATGGTGGTGGAGTGCCATCCCTGCGTCGAGGAGGAGCCGAACGCAACGATGGTCAGCTCCAGGTTATGATCGAGAGCCTCCTTCACCCGGGGCAGCGCCAACGGCGCGACGCGTGCTGCCGGGCAGACGTCGGCGCTGTCGGCCGCCTGGGCCGGCAACGTCGCGGCGAGCGCGACAGCGAGGGCCAGGGACAGTCGCGGCAGGAAGCTCAACATCTCTCGACTCCTAAGTCGCCGTTCCACCAACGGTCAAGCTTGAGATCTTCAGGGTCGGCTGGCCAACGCCCACGGGGACGCCTTGTCCGTTCTTGCCGCAGGTGCCGATGCCGGCATCGAGGCCCGGATCATTGCCCACCATGTCGACCCTCAGCAACGCGTCGGGGCCGTTGCCGATCAGCGTGGCACCCTTCACGGGGCTGGTGATGCGGCCATCCTCGATCAGGTAGGCCTCGCTTGCTGAGAACACGAACTTGCCGGACGTGATATCGACCGAGCCGCCGCCGAAGTTCACCGCATACAGCCCGCGCGGCACGGACCGGATGATCTCCTCCGGGTCGGACTGCCCGCCGAGCATGACGGTGTTGGTCATCCGCGGCATCGGCGCATGGGCAAAGCTTTGCCGGCGGCCATTGCCCGTCGCCGGCACGCCCATCAGCCGGGCGTTCAGCCGGTCCTGGATGAACCCGGTCAGCACGCCGTCCTCGATCATCACGGTGCGCCCGGATGGCGTGCCCTCGTCGTCGATGGTCAGGCTCCCCCGCCGGTCCGGCAGGGTGCCATCATCGACGACGGTGACGCCGGGGCTTGCGATGCGCTTCCCAAGCAGCCCGGCGAACGCCGAGGTCTTCTTGCGATTGAAGTCCCCCTCCAGCCCGTGCCCGACGGCCTCATGCAGCAATATGCCGGGCCAGCCGGGGCCGAGCACCACGGGCATCTCCCCGGCCGGCGCCGGGCGGCTGTCCAGGTTGACCAGAGCCTGGCGCAGCGCCTCGTCCACCGCGGCGCGCCAGAACGCCCCGTCGAGCAGGCGCCCATAGCCGTGCCGCCCGCCGGCGCCGAAGGTGCCGCTTTCCCGCCGCCCGTCCTGCTCCACCACGACCGACACGTTGAGCCGGACCAGCGGGCGCAAGTCAGCCGCCCGTGTGCCGTCCGCGCGCAGCACCTGGACCGCCTGCCACTCCCCGAACATCGACGCCATGACCTGCTTGACCCGCGGGTCCCGGCTGCGCGCATAGGTGTCGATCTCGCTGAGCGTTGCCGTGCGATCCGGGAACTCGGTCTCCGTCAGCGGGTTGGCCTCCGAGTAGAGCCGGGCGTTGCTGGAACGCGGTGGCGCCGCCGCCGTGCCGGACCGTCCGGACCGCACGGCCGAAACGGTCGCCGCAGCCCGGCCCAGCGCATCCGCCGAAAGCTCCCCGGCATGGGCATACCCGGCCTCCTCCCCCAGCATTGCACGCAGGCCGAAGCCGAGCTGCGTGTCGAACCCGGCGCTGCGGATGCGGCCGTCATCCAGGCTCAGCTGCTCGCTCTCCCGGTATTCCATGAAGAGCTCGCCGTCGTCCATGCCCGCCAGGGCGTTGCCGACGATGCGCTCGGCCGAAGACAGATCGAGGGTCGCGCCGGGGCGGCCAAAGAACAAGGCGTCCGTTGCGGCGATGGGGCTGGGGGCGGCCTGGGTCATGGAACATCCTCGATCACGTCAACAGGCGATGGCTTCGGCGCGGACAGGGCAGCGCGTTCAGTGCGGAACGAGTATCTTCACGTGGGAGGCCACCGCGGCCTGACTGCGCCCGGCGTGCAGCGCCACGAGCGCCGCGGTCAGCACGAGGACCGCCATGGCCTGATGCGCCGTGCCCAAGGCAACCGGCACGACCCAGAGCAGCGTGGCGATGCCCAGGGCATACTGGCCCAGCACCGCGAAACCCAGCAAGAGCAGGGCCGTCCGCAGGCGGCCGGTCGCACCGCCACGCAGCCCGACGACCACCGTTGCGCTGGCCAGGAGCGCCGTAAGCGTCGCGAGCACCCGGTGATCGAACTGCACGGTCGCGACGTTCTCGGTCACGTTGCGCAGGAGCGGGCGGAGCTGCGCGATATCCGCAGGCACCCAGGAGCCGTCCATGAGCGGGAAGGAATTATAGGCCAAGCCGGCCCGCAGTCCGGCCACGAACCCGCCAGCCACAATCGTCAGGGCCACTGCGGAGGCAGTCGCGGCCATCAAGCCTCGCAGCCCGCGCACGCGCGGCCCGGTCGGCGAAGGGGCCGTCCCCTCCTGCCAAAGCGTCAGCGCCGTCCAGAGGATCGCGGCATAGAGGGTGAGCGCCATGACGAGGTGGACCACCAGGCGATACGGCGAGACGGCCGTGCTGTCGGCCGCAAAGCCGCTGGCCACCATGAACCAGCCGATCGCGCCCTGTAGACCACCCAGCAGGAACAGCACGCCCAGGCGCCCCGCCAGCCGCCGGTCGATGGCCCGATGCCACGCGAACCAGACCAAGGGTCCAAGGAACGCCAAGCCGATCAGCCGACCCCAGAGACGGTGCGCCCACTCAAGCCAGAAGATCTGCTTGAACCCCGCAAGCCCAAAACCCTGGTTCACCAGGCTGTATTGCGGAATCTCCTGATACAGCCGGTAAAGCCGCTGCCACTCCGCGTCCGACAAAGGCGGCAGGGCGCCCATGAGGGGCTTCCACTCCATGATGGACAGGCCCGATCCCGTCAGGCGCGTGGCGCCGCCCAGCGACACCATGACCAGCAGCATGGCGCATATGACGAACAGCCACGCCGCGACGGCCCGGGACTGATGCGGGCGCGTGGTGTGCTGGACGGCGATGGCGGACGTGGCGTCGAGCGGCATCTCTAAAGTCTAGCCTCCAAACCATGATCAAACTATGAATCCGC
>CAHJXG010000248.1 GCA_903644035.1 Rhodospirillales bacterium | reverse complement strand
ACCGGCATCTGGGACCACGCGCCCGCGGCGCTCGACCGGGTCGGCGGCGGCGTGCCGCGGGCCGCCTCGGCGGAGGCGGTGATCGAGGGCGCGGAGTGCGTCTACATCGCGACCCCGCCCGGCACGCATCTCGGCTACGCCCGCGCGGCGCTGGCGGCCGGACGCGCGGTGTTCCTGGAGAAGCCGCTGGCGGTGGACCTCGCGGACGCGCGGGCGTTCGTCGTTGAGGCCGCGGCTGCCAGGGTCGCCGTCAACTTCCCCTTCGCCTCCTCGCCGGCGGTCGAGCGTCTGCAGGCGTGGCTGCGGGACAACGTCGCCGGCGCGCCGCGCGGCTTCGCCATCGACGTCGGCTTCGCCGCCTGGCCCCGGCCCTGGCAGCAGGGCGCGGCCGGCTGGCTCGACGGCGCGGCGGAAGGCGGCTTCACGCGGGAGGTCGTGTCGCATTTCCTGTTCCTGTCGCGCCGCCTGCTCGGGCCGCTCTACCTGAAGTCGAGCCAGGCCGAGTACGGCGCAGACGGCGGCACGGAGCGGCGGGTCGCGGCGCGGCTGGACGCGGGCGGCCTGCCGGGCCGGCTGAGCGGCGGCGTCGGCGATACGGAGAGGGATGACCACAACAGCTGGACCATCCAGGGCGTCGCCAATTTTCGCCTGCGCGACTGGTCCATCGCCGAGCGGCAGCGGCCCGACGGCACCTGGGCGTCCGATCCCGACGCCCTGCCCAACGAGCGCATGAGACCGCTGGCGCTGCGCCGGCAACTGGAGCAGGTCGTCCGCATGGTGCGCGGCGAGCCGCATCACCTGGCAACCGTCACCGAGGCGTTCGACGTGCAGCAGGTCGTGGAGGCCATCCTGTCCGGACGCCCGATGACCGGCGTGGCCGAGGGGGGATGAGCCAGCGTCCGCCGCGCATGCCGCCGGGGCTCGATCCCCGCTCCGCCGCCGTGCTGCGGGAGATCGTGGAGCAGTACGTCGCGACCGGCGAGCCGGTGGGCAGCCGCACCCTGTCGCGCCGCCTGCCGGTCGCGCTGTCGCCGGCGACGATCCGCAACGTGATGTCGGACCTGACCGACGCCGGGCTGCTGTTCTCGCCGCACACCAGCGCCGGGCGGCTGCCGACGGAGCGGGGCCTGCGCCTGTTCGTCGATGGGCTGCTGCAGACCGGCAGCCTGCCGGAGGAGGAGCGCGAGGCCATCGGCCGCGCGCTGGAGGCCCGGGGCCGCAGCCTGGAGGACACGCTGGCGGAGACGAGCACCATGCTGGCGGGCCTGGCGGGCGCCGCCGGCTTGGTGCTGGCGCCGAAGTCGGACGGCGCCGTGCGGCACATCGAGTTCGTGCCGCTCGGCCCCGGGCGGGCATTGGTGATCCTGGTGGCGGCGGACGGGCAGGTGGAGAACCGGGTCATCGAGATCCCGCCGGGCCTGCCGCCCTCCGCGCTGACGCAGGCGGGGAACTACCTGAACGCCCGGCTGTCGGGGCGCAGCCTGGCGGAGCTGCGCCGGGTCGTGGGCGCCGACATGGCGGAGGACCGGACGCAGCTCGACGCGCTGACCAGCAAGGTGGTGGAGGCGGGGCTTGCGACCTGGACCGGGGAGGGGCGCGGCGGGGCGCTGATCGTGCGCGGCCAGGCGCGCCTGCTCTCGGAGGTCACGGGCATCGAGAGCCTGGCGGCCATCCAGACCCTGTTCGAACGGCTGGAGCGGCAGGAGACGATGCTGCGCCTGCTGGAGCTGGCGGAGGCGTCGGACGGCGTCCGTATCTTCATCGGCGCGGAGAGCGGCCTGTTCGGCGGCACCGGCGTCTCGATGGTGGTGGCGCCGGCGCGGAACGGCGCCGACCGGATCGTGGGCGCCATCGGGGTGATCGGGCCGACGCGGATCAACTACGGCCGGATCATCCCCGTCGTCGACTACACGGCCCGGGTCATCGGCCGGCTGCTCGGGTAGCGGGATGGAGGGGGGCGGTCACTTCTTTTCCCGATTGCCATGGTGGGGCTGAACGAATGGGCAGGTGGTCCGTTCTATGGCGGCGACCCCACCGTGGCGGCTTTGATCGATGCCAAACTCCGACCGCATCTGCCTGTTGCTTGTTGAGGACGACGTGCTGGTCCGCACGACCGTCGCGATGATGCTCGAGGACGAAGGGTTCCATGTGGTCGAGGCGGCCACGGCAAGCGAGGCGCAAGGGTTGATCCAAGACGGCCTCAACGCCTCGGTGATGGTGACGGATGTCGACCTGGGCGCCGGGCCGAGCGGTCCGGAGCTGGCCGACTGGCTCCATGGCCAACGGCCCGACCTTGCCATCATCTTCATCACGGGACGCGTCGCCTCTTTGGCCGGGCGACGACGCGACGCGCGCGAGGCGATGCTGCCCAAGCCGTTCGAGGGCAGCGCGCTGTCCCAGTTGGTCCGCAAGATGATTCCGTAATGACGCGGCTGAAACCCCGGTGGGACTCCGGCGTTCAGCCTGCAGTCGTGTCAGGCGCGGGCACACGCATAAGTCAGGCCCGTGCCATGCGAAGCGGGACCTGGGTTTCGCATCGCGCCTCTTGAGGGCAATGCTGGCGCGTTACAAGCCTGAGCGACTCAAACAGGAGAAAGTCCATGCGAACAATCGCACATACCTATTCCAGCTACGCCGAGGCGACCAGCGTGGTCAATGCGCTGGAGAGCGCCGGCATTCCACACAGCGACATCAGCATCGTCTCCGGCGACAAGTCCACCAACACGGCGGGAGACGGCACGGCGACAGGCATGACCAGCGGCGACCCTGCGCAGGGCGCGAGCACGGGCGCCGGGACCGGTGCCACGCTCGGCACGGTGCTAGGCGGCGGCGCGGGGCTGCTCGCCGGGATTGGCTCCCTGGCGATCCCGGGTGTCGGCCCGATCGTGGCGGCGGGCTGGCTGGTGGCAACGCTGACCGGCGCGGGGGTCGGCGCGGCGGCGGGGGGATTGGCCGGGTCGCTGGCCGGGGCCGGCGTGAGCGAGGCCGACGCGCAGACCTACCAGCAGCACGTCAACGAAGGCGGCACGCTGGTGACGGCTCGCGTGGATGACTCCCAGGTGGCGCAGGTCGAGCAGATGATGAGCGTGGGCGGCGGCATGACCGGCAGCACCCTGACGCGGCCCTCCAGCTATGCCAGCCCGGCGACCACGACGGGTCCGACGACCCTGGTCGGCGGCGCCGGCGGCGGGACGGTGGGTACAGGCGCGGCGTCGGCCGAATCGACGGCGCAGCGCGACATCGATGCGGGCGTCATCCGCTAGGCGATCCAGGGCGGCTGGCTCAATGGGCCGCCGCCCAATTTCGTCCGCTCCCCGTCTCCACCACGAGTGGCACTGAAAGCGTCGCCGCGCCCTCCATGACACGTCTCGCGACCGCGGCCGTGGCGTCCGCCTGCTCTTCCGAGGCTTCGAACAGCAGTTCGTCATGCACCTGCAGCAGCAGGCGGGCGGTCAGGCCGGCTTCCGCCAGCGCGGTCGGCAGCCGCGTCATCGCGCACTTGATGATGTCCGCCGCTCCGCCCTGGAGCGGCGCGTTGATCGCCTGGCGCTCCGCATAGGCCCGGCGCTGCGCCAGCTTGTCGGCGATCCCCGGAATCCAGCAGCGGCGGCCGGATAGCGTCAGGACGTAGCCGTGCTGCCGGGCCTCCTCCTTGGTGCGGTCCATGTAGGCGCGTATGCCGGGATAGCGCTCGAAATACGCTTGGATGTAGAGCCGGGCCTCCCCGGCGTCGATGCCGAGCTGCCGGGCCAGGCCAAACGCGCTGATGCCGTAGATGATGCCGAAGTTGATCGCCTTGGCCCGGCGGCGCGTCGCGGGGTCCATGCCCTGCATCGGAACGCCGAACACCTCCGACGCCGTGCGGGCGTGGATGTCCTGTCCCGTCGCGAACGCCTCCTTCAGCGGCGCGATGTCGGCGGCGTGCGCCATCAGCCGCAGCTCGATCTGCGAATAGTCGCAGCTCACCAGGACGTGGCCTGGCTCGGCGACAAAGGCGCGGCGGATGCGGCTGCCTTCTTCGGTGCGGATCGGGATGTTCTGCAGGTTCGGGTCGGTGCTGGACAGCCGCCCCGTGCTGGTGATCGCCTGGGCGAAGCTGGTGTGGACGCGCCCGGTCTCCGGGTTGATCTGGCCGACCAGCGCCTCGGTGTAGGTGGAGCGGAGCTTGGCGAGCTGCCGCCACTCGATGATGCGGGCCGGCAGCTCGTGGCCCTGGTCCGCCAGGCTTTGCAGCAGGAAGACGTCGGTGCCCCAGGCGCCGCTGGGCAGGCGCTTGCCGCCGGGCAGCTTCTGCTCGTCGAACAGGACCTCACCCAACTGCTTCGCGCTGCCCAGGCTGAACGGGCGGCCCGCCATGGCGTGGATCTCGGTCTCCATCACGCCCATCCGCTCGGCGAAGTCGGCCGACATGCGGCGCAGTTCGGCCTCGTCCACCTTCACACCGGCCTGCTCCATGCGCATCAGCACCGGGATCAGCCGACGCTCCATCCGCTCGTACAGCACGAGGCTGCGGGTGGTGCGCAGCCGCGGGCGCAAGTCGTGCCACAGGCGCAGGGTCACGTCCGCGTCCTCGGCCGCATAGGGCGTGGCGCGGTCGAGCGGCACCAGGGCGAACGGGACGCGCGCCCGCCCGGTGCCGGTCACGCTGTCATAGCTGATCGGCTGGTGGCCCAGATGCATGAGCGATAGCTCGTCCATGCCATGGCCGTGCGCCCCGGCCTCCTGCGCGTAGGAGATCAGCATGGTGTCGTCCACCGGCGCGATGTCCGGCAGCCCGGCGCGGTGCAGCACCAGCATGTCGTACTTCGCGTTGTGCAGCACCTTGAGCACCGCCCGGTCCGCCAGGAGCGGCGCCAGGGCGGCCAGCGCCTCCGCCGGGGCGAGCTGCTGCACCTCG
>CAHJXG010000247.1 GCA_903644035.1 Rhodospirillales bacterium | reverse complement strand
CTGCCCCCATTGGCGCATCGGGTCGCCCACGCCGGGTGGCTCGACCTTGATGACATCGGCCCCGAAGTCCGCCAGCAACTGGCCGCAGAACGGCCCGGCCAGCAGCTGCCCCATCTCGATCACCCGCAGGCCGTCCAGCGCCCCTGGCATGGCCGCCTACTCGGCCGCCCGCGACCGGGGTGCCGGCATCCGCGCGGCCCCGGCCAGCTCGGCCAGGATCGTGTCGGTATCGGCGACCCGGCCCCACAGGCGCCTGAACGTCGCCAGCGCCGCGTCCTGCATCGCGTCGCTGCAGGTGCCGGTCGCGTCAGAGACCAGGACGACGCCGAACCCCCGGTCCGACGCCTCCCGCGCCGTCATGTCCACGCAGTTGTTGGTGGAGACGCCCGTGCAGACGATCGTGTCGATCCCCATCCCGCGCAGCAGGCTCTCGATCCCGGTGGAGGCGAAGGCGCCCATGGTGCGCTTGACCAGCACGGGCTCGCCGGGACGCGGCTTCAGCACGTCCACGATCTCGTGTTCCCGGGTGCCGGCGCGGTTGTTGGTGGCGCGGAAGAACGCGGCGGTGCTGGGCGGCGCGTCCGAGAAATCCGGCAGGGCGGAGCCGATGGCCACGTGGACGATGCGGGCGCCCGCGGCCCGGAAGGCGGTCATGAGGCGCAAGGTGTTGGGGACGACATGGCTGTCGATCCGGTCGAACCGGGCGCTCGCCTCCTGCAGCCGCCCCTGGCGCGCGAGCAGGGCGCCCAGGCCATGCTCGCGGGAGCCAGAGGCGTATTGCAGGTCGATCGGCACGAGCGCGGTGGTGGCCGGGTCGATGATGACGCGACGGGTGAAGGCATCGACGTAGTCGGGGTTCATGGCAAGGCTCCTTCAGGTTTCGGCGGCGACGAGCGGCGCACGCCCGGACTCCTCAAGCGGCGCCCGCGCCATCTCGACCGGGAGCAGCGCCACGGCGACCACGAGGACCAGGAGCGCCGCGACGACGAGGCCCAGCACGGCCGGCAGGCCCCCAGCGGCGAACAGCGCCAGGATCACATAGGGGGTCCCGATCGAGGTCGCCCGGCCCCACATGTTGGCAAACCCCGCCCCCCGCAGGCGCAGGCTGGTGGGGAACAGCTCCGGCACGTAGCCGTAGAAGGCGATGGCGACCATCGCGTAGACGGAGCTGACCAGGCCGAAGCCGACGGCGGTCACCGCAACCGGGTCCGCCATCATGGGATACAGCAGGCCGAAGGCGACGCTGAGCAGGCACATGGCGATGACCGAGGTCTTGCGCGCCATGCGGTCGATGATGAGGAAGCCGAACAACGCGCCGAGCGGGGCGCCGGCCGACATCAGGGTCGTGTATCCCAGGGATTGCACGACGGTAAGCCCCTGCTTCACGAGGAAGGTCGGCAGCCAGGCGATGAAGCCATAGACGGCGATGTTGTAGGCGACGCTGAACAGCGCGGCGACCAGGGTCCGCTGACCCATCCCTCCGGTGAAGAGCGCGCGGAGCGGCACGGGCGGCTCCCGGAGATCGACGACCCTGGCCGGTGCCGGCAGCGTGCCGTGCCGTGCCGCCACCTCGGTCTCGATGCCGCGGAGCACCGCCTCCGCCTCCTGCACGCGGCCCACGGATTCCAGCCAGCGCGGGCTTTCCGGCATGGATTTCCGCGCGATCCACACCAGCAGCGCGCCCACGCCGGCCACGGCGAACATCGCGCGCCAGCCCAGGCTCGGGATGATCAGGTAGGCGAGGCCGTTGGCCGCCAGCAGGCCGGTGTTGATGAACATGCACAGCAGCGCGCCCCAGCGGCCGCGATGCGAGGGCGGGATGAACTCGCACAGCGTTCCCGCCGCGATCACCAGCTCCGCCCCGAGACCGAGGCCCTGGATGAACCGGAGCACGATCAGCGTCTCGATGTTGGGCGCGAAGCAGGCGGCCAGGGATGCCAGGCCGAACACCAGGAGGTTGGTCTGGTAGGAATAGCGCCGCCCGTACCGGTCCCCGATCAGGCCGGCCGTCCCCGCCCCGATCAGCATCCCCGTGAAGGTGGCGGAGGCGAAATAGGCATTCCGCGCCAGGTCCGAAAACCCGTCCCGGGCCATCGCCGCCATCACGCTGCCGGAAAGGTAAACGTCGAACGCATCGACGAACCCTCCCGCGGCGATCAGCAGCAGGATGCGCCAGTGGAAGGCCGAGATCGGCAGCCGGTCCAGCCGCGCTCCGGAATTGACGGCAGTGGGCGTCATGGCGTGCATCCTGCTCAGTGCCGCTGAAGGAAGTCGAGAAGGCGGGCGTTGAACTCGGTCTTGAGCGGGCGGCCGGCGATCACGTGCGCTGCCGCCAGGGTATGCCCGACCGCGCCAGGGATCCCCTCCTCGATCGCGCGCGTCAGGCGTGGGCCGGTCACCTGGTCGAGGGTGGCGTGCACCACGAGGGTGGGTGCCGCGATCGACCCGATCCGGTCGCGCACGTCGTGGGTGACGCAGGCCTGGACGAAGCGGGCATGGGCATCGACCCGGTCCCGAAGCTCGCCCCACGGCCCTTGCGGACCCGCTAGGCGGTCGATGTTGCGCGCGTAGTACTGCGGCTCGAACGAGATCTGCATCACGGCGCGCTGGAACGCGGCCCACCCCATCGCCCGGTGGATGTCCAGGAGCAGGCCCAGTTGGTCCGACAGGAACCGGTCCGCCGCGACCCAGGCGCCGGTGTTCACCAGGGAGCGCGCGATCCCTGGGCAGGCCAGCGCCATCTCCTGCGTGATGCACGCGCCCATGCCGATCAGCCCGACCAGGTGCGCGCGCCCGACGCCGAGATGATCGAGCAGGGCAAGCGCATCGGCGGCATAGAGCCGGGTCGAAGGGACCGGCGCGCCGGCGTCGTCGCTGTCGCCGATGCCGCGGTGGTCGAACACGATGACGCTGTAGCGGTCGGTCAGGCCCTCCGGCAGGTGGACATGGCGCCCGTGGCAGAATGTCCCCCAGCCGCCGGTGAGCAGGAGCGGGTCGCCGGCTCCGTGCACCTCGTAGTGCATGCGATGGCCATTCAGCTGTGCGTCCGGCATTCCAGGCCCCTGACTTGTACGCACAAGTTGCGCGGGTCTGACTGGGCCTGTCAAGCGCCGGTCCCGGCGTCACGCACGTGTTCCCGCCGGCCGGCGACCTTGGTAAGGCTCCGGCATGAAGGCAAAGCCCCCGGCACCCGACAGCGCGCCTCCGCTCCACCGATCCGTCGCGCGGCGGCTGGGCGACGAGATCGCGAGCGGCGGCCTGGCGGTCGGGGCCGTCCTTCCGTCGGAACACGCGCTGGCGGAGGCGTTCGGCGTGAGCCGGCACACGATCCGCGCGGCGCTCCGCCATCTGGCCGCGCTCGGCCTGATCGACCAGCGTCAGGGAGCTGCCACCCGGGTCCTCGCGCGGCACCCGCCGGCGCTCTACACCCAGTCCATGCGGTCCCTGAACGAGCTGCAGCAATATGCGCTGGACACCCGCTTCGAGATCCACACGATCCGGGACGTCCTGCTGGACGAAGAGGAGGCCGCGCTGATCCACGCCGACGCGAACACGCGCTGGATCCAGCTGGTCGGGCGGCGCCGAGCCCCCGCGACGGGCGCCATGATCTGCCACACGACGGTATACGTGCACGCCCGCTTCGAAGGCCTGCTGGCGGATGTGCGGGAGGCGACAGGCCCGATCTACGCCCTCGTGGAAGCCCGCTCCGGCGAGGAGGTGAAGGAGGCGATGCAGGAGATCACGGCCGGCGCCCTGCCCAGGGCCGGGGCCAGGGCGCTGGCCAGGCGTCAAGGCGAGCACGCGCTCCGGTTCGTGCGGCGCTACCTCGACGCTGCTGGCCAGACGATGGTCTGCTCTGCCAACTGGCACCCCGCCCAGAACTTCGTCTACTGCACGCGCATCCAGAAGCTTGGCCCGTGAGCCGGCGTGCTGGGCGTCCCGGCCCAGGCTGCGGTCGAGGGTCCCGCGGCGAACCCTCCACGCCCAGGGGAAAGGCCCATGGTCAAGGCAGCCGGCTGCGCTCCGCCTGCTTCTGAGCCTCTCGCGCCGCCTTCAGCTGCGCCTTGGTGTACATGAGCGCGTGGGCGGCAAGATCATGGCTGTCCTCCCACAGGTTGCGCCAGATGCCGAGAATGCCTTCGAGCGGCTGCCCGACGACGCGGGACGAGAAGGACTCGAAGGTGATCGGCCCGGTGTAGCCGGACTTGACCACGGCCCGGAACACGCCCGCGAGGTCAATCGAGCCGGAACCCATGTAGCCCCGATGCGAGTCGCCGGTGTGGAAGTAGCCGAGGTGGCTGCCGGTCTCGATGATGGCCTGCCCGATGTCCGACTCCTCGATGTTCATGTGATACACGTCGAGGT
>CAHJXG010000246.1 GCA_903644035.1 Rhodospirillales bacterium | reverse complement strand
CTCCCAGGCCCCACGCCCCTCGGCCGCCCCCGAGCCGGCCCCCTCGTCCGCCGCCGTCCAGGTCGGTCCGGTCCTGGCCAGCTTCGCCGCGAGCGCGGGCCGTCCCGGCGCGCCGCAGCATATGACGATCCGGCTTGACCCGCTCGATCTCGGCCGCGTGCAGGTGCACATCGAGCGCCTGCCGGATGGCAGCGCACGGGTGGACCTCAAGGTCGAGAAACCGGACACGCTGCTGCTGCTGCTGCGCGACCAGCCGCAGCTCCACCGGGCGCTGGACCTCGCCGGGGTGCCGTCCACGGAGCGCACGCTGCAATTCCACCTGGCGCCGCCCGATGCCACGGCACCCGGCCCGGCGGCGGCGCAGTCCAATGCCGACCAGGGACATGGACAGCAGCGGCCGGGACAGCCGCATTCCGGCCGCTTCGCCGCGCACGGACCCGCGCCCTCCCTGGGCGAACCCCTCTCCGGCCCCGCGGTCTCCCGCCGGGCTGGCGTCGACATCACGGCTTGAAAGGACACGGCCCATGACCTCCCTCCTCACGACGCCCGCCAGCATCATGGCGCCGAGCACCGCGGCCGGGTCGGCGAGTTCTGTCAAGGACAGCGCCCAGTCGTCGCTCACCCACAACTACAACGACTTCCTGAAGCTGCTGATGACGCAGCTGCAGAACCAGGACCCCACCAGCCCGATGGACACCAACCAGTTCACCAGCCAGCTGGTCCAGTATTCCAGCGTCGAGCAGCAGATCGCCACCAACACGAGCCTGACGCAGCTCATCCAGCTCACCCAGGGCGGCGAGGTGCTGCAAGCCTCGTCCCTGGTCGGCAAGCCCGTGACCGTGGCCTCCGACCGCATCGCCCTGCAGAGCGGCAAGGGCGCCGTGCAGTTCGACACGCCCGGCGCCGGGCCGGTCAGCATCGGCGTCTATTCGGACGCGGGCATGAAGCTGCGGGACGCGGTGGTCAGCAGCCAGGCGGGCCACAACACCTGGTCCTGGGACGGGCGCGACAGCCAGGGCAACGTCGTGCCGGACGGCGCGTATCGCACCATCGTCAGCGGCCAGACGGGCGACACGGCACAGACCCTGCCGTTCACCGTCAGCGGCACGGCGACCGGGGTGAAGAAGTCCGGCAACGCGCTGCAGGTTGAGCTTGGCGCGTTGAAGGTGGACCTGTCGGCGGTGCAGTCGCTTGCGCCATAAATTGTCTTTCGCCTAGCCCGGCAATTTCTGCCGGGCTATTAACCTTTTTGGAAGATGTCCGAGCGCATCCTGCGCCCATGGCACTCTGGCAAAGGCAAGGCGGACGGCAATGACGGCGCTGCTGCAAAGCTTCCGCTCGCTCGGCGCGAAAAAGCTGGGGGCGATGGCGGCGGTGGCGCTGCTCTCGCTGGGCCTACTGGGATTCCTGATGTTCCGCGGCGGCGAAGGCCCGATGGCGCTGCTGTATGCGGACCTCGACCTGCGGGAGGCCGGGCAGGTCGTGGACCAGCTGGACCGCGCTCGCATCCCGCGCCAGGTCGAGGCCGGCGGCACCCGCATCCTCGTGCCGCCGGACCAGGTGGCCCGCGCCCGGATGCTGCTGGCCAAGGAGGGCCTGCCGTCCGGCGGCTCCATCGGCTACGAGATCTTCGACCGCAGCGACAACCTGACGGCGAGCGGCTTCCAGCAGGGCATCAACCAGACCCGCGCGCTGGAAGGGGAGCTGTCCCGCACCATCCGCATGCTGCAGGGCATCAAGACGGCCCGGGTGCACCTCGTGCTGCCGAGGCGCGAGCCGTTCGCGCGGGACCGCCAGGATGCGCAGGCGAGCGTGGTGCTGACCATGACGGGCGCCGCGCGTCTGGACCGGGAGGGCACGCAGGCCGTGCTGAACGTGGTGGCCGCCGCCGTGCCGGGCCTGCGTCCGCAGAACATCGCCATCGTGGACAGCCGCGGCAACCTGCTGGCCCGCGCCGGGCAGCCGACCGGCCCGGCTGCCGCCGCCCAGTCCTCCGAGGAGGTGAAGCGCGCGACCGAGCAACGCCTGTCCCACGCCGTCGAGGAGATGCTGGAGCGCACGCTGGGTTCCGGCCGTGTCCGGGCGGAGGCGGCGATCGACCTGGATTTCGACCAGGTTCGGGAGACCCAGGAGCGCTACGATCCCGACGGCCAGGTGGTGCGAAGCCAGCAGAGCACGAACGGCAACACCCGCACGACCGAGGCCGCGGCCAGCGTCTCGGTGCAGAACAACCTGCCGAACGCCGACGCCGGCGCCAACCCGGCGGGATCGCAGGAGCAGAAGCAGGAGGAGACGACCAACTACGAGATCAGCAAGACCGTCCGCACCCTGGTGCACGAGCAGCCGCAGCTGCGGCGGATCAGCCTGGCGGTGATGGTGGACGGCGCGGCCGTGCGCGGCCCCGACGGCACGCTCGCCTATGCCGAGCGCACGCCCGACGAGCTGGCGCGGATCGCCACCCTGGTGCGCGGCGCCATCGGCTTCAACGAGCAGCGCGGCGACCGCGTCGACGTCGTGAACATGCGCTTCGTCGCCGAGGCCGACGCGCCGGAGGCCGCCGTGCCGGGCGGGTGGCTGCGCCTGGAGCGGTCCGAGATCCTGCGGCTGGCGGAGACCGGGGTCCTGGCCATCGCCGCGCTGCTGATCCTGCTGTTCGTGCTGCGGCCGATGGTCCTGCGGCTGACCATGGCGCCGCAGCCTGCCCTGGCCGCGGCGCTGGCCGGCTCGGGTGGCTCGGACCCCGCCGCGCTCGACGCGCCGATGCCGGACGAGATGATGCAGATCGCCAACGTCGAGGGCACGATGCGCGTCGCCTCGATCCGCCGGGTGTCTGAGCTGGTGGACAGCCATCCCGAGGAGAGCCTGGCGATGCTGCGCAACTGGATCACCCCGGAGGACAGCTAGATGGCTGCGATCACAGCACTTCAGGGCATCAACGGGCGGCAGAAGGCGGCGATCCTGATGCTTGCGCTGCGGGAGGACCAGAGCACCAAGCTGCTGAGCGCCATGCACCCGGACGAAATCAAGGACCTCTCCACCGCGATGGCGCAGCTGGGAAGCGTTCATGCCAGCGTGGTCGAGGAGCTGTGCATCGAGTTCTCCAGGACCATCGGCCAGCAAGGCGACCTGATCGGCAGCATGGCGAGCACGGAGCGCCTGCTGCACCGCGCCCTGCCGCCGGACCGCGCGTCGCAGATCATGGAGGAGATCCGCGGACCCGCCGGCCGGACCATGTGGGACAAGCTGGGCAACGTCAAAGAGGAAGTGCTCGCCAACTACCTGAAGAACGAATACCCGCAGACCGTCGCCGTCGTGCTGTCAAAGGTGAAGCCCGACCATGCCGGGCGCGTGCTGACCCTTCTGCCGGACAGCTTCGCCATCGAGGTCATCATGCGCATGCTCCGGATGGAGAGCGTGCAGCGGGACGTGCTGGACGGCGTCGAGCAGACGCTGCGGCTGGAGTTCATGTCGAACCTGGCCAGCTCCAGCCAGCGCGACAGCCACGAGATGATGGCGGACATCTTCAACAGCCTGGACCGCCAGAGCGAGACCCGCTTCGTGGCCGCGCTTGAGGAGCGCAACCGGGAGGCAGCGGAGCGGATCAAGGCGCTGATGTTCACCTTTGACGACCTGCAGCGCCTGACCTCGGCCAACGTGCAGATCCTGCTGCGCTCGGTCGAGAAGGACAAGCTGCCGCTGGCGTTGAAGGGTGCGTCCGACAAGCTGCGCGAGCTGTTCTTCAGCAACCTGTCCGAGCGCGCCAGCAAGATGCTGCGCGAGGACATGGAGGCGCTGGGGCCGGTGAAGCTGCGCGACGTCGATGACGCGCAGGCCGCCATCGTCGTGCTCGCGAAGGACCTGGCGGCTCAAGGCGCGATCGAAATCAGCGAAGGCAAGAACGACGAGATGGTGACCTGATGGTGGACGGCATGGCGTCCCGCTTCGTCGGCATCCTGTATGCCGAGGATTTCGACGACCCGGAGCTGCCCCCGGCCGGCGAGCTACCGCCCGCGCCGGAGCCGGAGCCGGCCCCGCCCAGCTTCACCCTGGCGGACCTTGAGGCCGCCCAGCGGATCGCGCGCACCGAGGCGGTGCAGGCGGCGCGCGCGGAGTGGGAGCGGTCCGCGCTGCATGACCGCACCCAGTCGCTCGCGGCGATTGCGTCCGCCGTGACCGGGACACAGCAGGAGGCGCGTGCCCTGGCCGACGCGGTGGCGGATGGCACGGCCCGCACGATGCTGTCTATGCTGGCCGGGCTGCTGCCGGACCTCTGCGCGCAGCATGGTGGCGCCGAGGTGCGGGCGCTGCTGCGGCATCTGCTGCCGACGCTCACGCAGCAGCCGCGCATCGTCGTGCGCATCGCGCCGGCCGTGCTGGACGGGGTGCGCGAGGATCTCGCATTGCTGGACGAGGAGCTGGTGGCCGCCATCGAGTTGACCGCCGCCCCGCTCGCGCCCGGCGACACCCGCGTCACCTGGACCGACGGCTCGCTGGTCCGCGACGAGGCCGCGATCCGCCTCGCCATCACGGCCGCCCTCACCGAGCTGGGCCTGCTGGAACCCGTTGCCGCCCGCACCCACCAAAGGAGCATGGCCCATGCCGAATAAGCTGGAGTTGTCGGATTTGGCCGAGCACGGCCTGGCCGACCCGGCGCCGTCCCGCGCGCCGCGTGACATGGAGGCGGTGTACGACATCCCGGTCACGGTCAGCGCCGTGCTCGGCAAGGCGACGATGCAGGTGAGCCAGCTGCTGAAGCTCGGCCGCGGCGCCGTCGTCGAGCTGGACCGCAAGCTGGGCGAGGCCATCGACATCTACGTCAACAACCGGCTGGTCGCCCGCGGCGAGGTGGTGATGGTCGATGAGACCCGGCTGGGCGTCACCATGACCGAAATCGTCAAAGCCGACCGGGCCTGACGGCGATGCACGTCCTGATCATCGGCTCCCTCGGCGGTGAGCTGGGCCAGGCAGCCCGCATCGCCGCCGCACGCGGCGCCAAGCTGCACCAGGCAGACGATGACCGGAGCGCCCTGGCGCAGCTCCGCGCCGACGCGAAGGTGGACCTGCTGCTGGTCGAGCTGCCGCATGACATCGGGACGCTGGTGCAGTCGCTCGCCGCCGAGCGCATCGTGGTGCCCGTCGTCGCCTGCGGGATGGACGCCGACGCGCCCATGGCCGTGCGGGCGATCCGGGAGGGCGCGCGCGAGTTCCTGCCCTTGCCGCCCGATCCCGACCTGATCGCCGCCATCCTGGAGGCGGCGTCGGGCGAGACCCACGCCTTGGTCGCCCGCGACCCCGCCATGCTGGCCGCGATGCGCCGGGCCGAGCAGGTGGCGGGGTCGGAGGCGTCGATCCTGATCACCGGCGAGTCCGGCACCGGCAAGGAGGTGCTGGCCCGGCACATCCACCGCCGGTCCCGCCGGGCCGCCGGGCCGTTCGTGGCGCTGAACTGCGCCGCGATTCCGGAGAACCTGCTGGAAAGCGAGATGTTCGGCCATGAGCGCGGCGCGTTCAGCGGCGCCATCGCCCGCCGCACCGGCAAGTTCGAGGCGGCCGAAGGAGGCACGCTGTTGCTCGACGAGATCAGCGAGATGGACGTGCGCCTGCAGGCGAAGCTGCTGCGCGTGATCCAGGAACGCGAGATCGACCGCCTGGGCGGCACGGCGCCGGTGCGGGTGAACGTGCGCATCCTCGCCACCAGCAACCGCGACCTGACCGCCGAGATCGCCGCTGGACGGTTCCGGGACGACCTGTATTTTCGGCTGAACGTCGTGAGCCTGCGCCTGCCGTCGCTCCGCGAGCGGCCCGGCGACATCGCCGCACTCGCCGATCACTACGCCCGCCGCTACGCCGACGTGAACGGCGTGCCGGTCCGCCCGCTGTCCCGCGCCGCGCACGCGCTGCTCGCGGCGCATGGCTGGCGCGGCAACGTCCGGGAGTTGGAGAACACGGTGCATCGCGCCGTGCTGCTGGCCCAGGGGGATGAGATCGGCGCGGAGGCCATCGAACTGGCGCCGGGTCCGGGCGCCCCGGCCCAGGTGCCCTCCCCCGTCCCTGGCGCTTCGGGCGGCGTGTCGGGCCTGGTCGGCCGGACGATGGATGCGGTCGAGCGCGACCTGATCCTGGAAACCCTCAGCCACACGCTGGGCAACCGCACCCACGCCGCGACGATCCTCGGCATCTCCATCCGGGCGCTTCGCAACAAGCTGCGGGACTACGCGCAGTCGGGTGCCGCGGTGACGCCGTTCGGCATGCATTCCGACGCGGCCTGACGGGATGGCGGTCCCGCTGACCCTGGGCGGCTTCGGCCAGAGCCTGCGCGCCTATGCGCCCGGCAGCGATGTGGGCTTGGCGCTCGGGATGCTGGCGCTGCTGGCCGTGCTGGTGGTGCCGCTGCCGACGGTGCTGCTGGACGTGGGCCTGGCGCTTTCGGTCACCGGGTCCGTGCTGGTGCTCATGGTGGCGATGTTCCTGGCGCGCCCGCTCGACTTCACGAGCTTCCCGACGCTGCTGCTGCTCACGACGCTGCTGCGGCTGTCGCTGAACGTCGCAACCACCCGGCTGATCCTGTCGCACGGCAACGAAGGCCCGGCCGCGGCCGGGCACGTGGTGCAGGCGTTCGGCGGCTTCCTGATGGGCGGCGACGTGGTGATCGGCGTGATCCTGTTCGCGATCCTCTTGGTCGTGAACTTCATGGTGATCACCAAGGGGTCGGGTCGCATCGCCGAGGTCGCGGCGCGGTTCAGCCTGGACGCCATGCCGGGCAAGCAGATGGCCATCGACTCCGACCTGTCCTCCGGCCTGATCGATGAGGCCAAGGCCCGCGTCCGCCGGCGCGAGCTTGAGGAGGAGAGCGGCTTCTACGGCGCTATGGATGGCGCGGCCAAGTTCGTGCGCGGGGACGCGATCGCCGGGCTGCTGATCACCGTGATCAACATCTTCGGCGGGCTGACCATCGGCCTGCTGCGCCACGGCATGCCGTTCAGCGAGGCCGCCGCCACGTTCACGACGCTGACCGTCGGCGACGGGCTGGTGTCGCAGATCCCGGCGCTGCTGGTCTCGACCGCCGCCGGCATCGTGGTGACCAAGGGCGGCGTCGAGGGTCCGGCCGATGCGGCGCTGATGCGGCAGCTGGGCGGCAGCCCGAAGCCGTTGGCGCTGGCGGGCGGCGCGGCGATGGTGCTGGCGCTGATGCCGGGGCTGCCGGCCCTGCCGTTCCTGGCGCTT
>CAHJXG010000245.1 GCA_903644035.1 Rhodospirillales bacterium | reverse complement strand
TCCGCCACCAGCTTGCCGGCCGCCGGAGAGGTCTGGATGCCATAGCCGCCCTGCCCCACGCACCAGAAGAAGCCCTCATCCGCGCCGCTCCAGCCGAAGGCGAGGCTGCGGTCGGGGGTGAAGGTGCGGAGGCCCGCCCAGCTGTGCTCGACCCGGCGCACCTCGATGTCGAGCGCCTGCTGCATCCGGTCGATGGCGATGGCCACGTCCAGCTCGTCCGGCGCCACGTCGTGCGCGTGCATGTCGGTCTCGTCGGCCGGGCTGACCATCAGCTTGGTGCGGGCCTCCGGCCGGACATACCAGCTGTGGTCCACGTCGTTCACCATGGGCCAGCGGGTCGCCTGCCATGGCGCCGGGTCGATGACGACGCCGGTGCGGCGCTTGGGCACGAGGCCGAGCTTCGCCACCCCTGCCTGCTCCGCCACGTGATCGCCCCAGGCGCCGGCCGCGTTGACCACGACCGGCGCGGTGAACATGGTGCCCGCGCTCGTCTGCACGTGCCAAAGCCCGGCGCGCCGCTCGATCTGGCCGGTGCGGCTGCGCAGCGCCAGCACGCCGCCCTGCGCGCGCAGCAGGCGCAGGAAGCCCTGGTGAAGCGCTGCCACGTCCATGTCGAACGCGTCGTCCTCGATGGCCGCCTGCACCGCATAGCCCGGGCGCAGCGCGGGAACCAGCGCCGTCACCTCGGAGATCGACGCCTCGCGCAGGGCGGTGCCCTCCGCCAGGAGGCGGCCGAGATGGTCGCGCTGCTCGGGGGGCGCCAGGAACACGACAGGGCGGTGCGCCAGGATGGGCGAGTCCGTGAACCCCTCGGGCGGATGCTCGAAGAATCCGCGGGACAGGCCAGTCAGCGTCCGCACGTCCGGCGGCCCGTAGTTCTGGATCCAGATGGCGGCGGAGCGCCCGGTGCTGTGATAGCCCGCCGCCTCCTCCGCCTCGATCAGCGCGACGCGGCGGTCGGCCGAGAGGTGGGCGGAGACGGTGGCCCCGGCGATGCCGGCGCCGATGACGATGGCATCGAAGGCGTGCGTGTCCATACGCGCAGCATCACCGGGCCGGGCCGGCAACGCAAGCGACCTGCGGTGGTGCTACCTGGAGTAAACCAGGTCCGGCAGCCACATGGCGATTCCCGGCACGACCGAGAGGATCACCACGGCGACGGCCATGATGCCCACGAAGGGCAGCGTGCCCCAGATGATCGGCCCCAGGCCGATGTCCGGCGCGATCCGGTTGATGACGAAGATGTTGAGGCCGACCGGAGGATGGATCAGCCCCATCTCCATCACCACGGCCATCACGACGCCGAACCAGATCAGGTCGAACCCGCTCTCGCGCAGCGGCGGCAGGATGATCGGCGCGGTCATCAGGATGATCGACACCGGCGGCAGGAAGAACCCGAGGATCACGACCAGCAGCAGGATGGCCAGGAGCAGCAGCCACTTCGACAGGTGCAGCCCCACGATCCACCCGGCCGCGGCCTGGCTGATGTGCAGGTAGCTCATGACGTAGCTGTACAGCAGGCTCATGCCGATGATCATCAGCAGCATCCCGCTCTCGCCCAGCGTGCCCATGAAGATCGGCTTCAGGTCGCGGTAACGGAACGCGCCGTAGATGGCGGCGATGAGCAGCAGCGCCAGCACGGCGCCCAGCCCCGCCGTCTCGCTCGGCGTGGCGATGCCGCCGTAGAGCGCCACCATCACCCCGGTGAGCAGCACCAGGAACGGCAGCACCCGCGGCAGAGCCGCGAGCCTGTCGCGCAGGGTGTAGCTGTCCTGGCGCAGGATCTCGCTGCGAACTCCGCCGCTTGCCGCATCGGCGGTGGCCCGGCCGAACTCCTGCTTCCAGCGCACGACCGCGTAGGCGGCGAACAGGCCGACCAGCAGCAGGCCGGGGCCGATACCCGCCAGGAACAGCCGCCCCAGCGACTGCTCCGCCGCGACCGCATAGAGGATCAGCACGATGGAGGGCGGCAGCAGGATGCCAAGCGTGCCCCCCGCCGCCACCAGCCCGGCCGCAAAGCCCGGCGAGTAGCCGCGGCGGCGCATCTCGGGGATGCCGGAGCTGCCGATGGCGCTGCACGTCGCCGGGCTGCTGCCGGCCATGGCCGCGAACAGGCCGCATGCCAGCACCACCGCGACGCCCAAGCCGCCGGGCACCCGGTGCAGCCAGGTGTGCAGCGCGTCATACAGGTCCTTGCCCGCCCGGGACTTGCCGATGGCGGCGCCCTTGAGGATGAACAGCGGGATGGTCAGCAGGGTGATGCTGGCCAGCTCCTCGTAGACGTTCTGCGCCACGGTATCGAGCGACGCCACCGGCATGAAGGCGACCATGAACAGGGTGGCGACCCCGCCCAGCGCGAAGGCTATGGGCATGCCGGAGAACAGGGCCGCGAGGGTCGCCCCGCCATACAGCAGCCCGATCTGCAGGGTGGACACTGGGTGCGCCCCTACGGCTGGGCGGGCGCGAGATGAGCGGGCTGGCTGTCGGCATGGCGGCTGCCGAGCACCTGCAGCAGCAGCTGCAGCGCCAGCAGGATCATGCCGGCCGCCATGCAGCCATAGGGAATCCACAGCGGCGGCCCCCAGGAAGACGGGGTGGTCTGCCCGTCCTCCACCGCCTCCAGCAGCAGCGCCACGCTTTTCCAGGCGAAGAACGCCACGAACAGAAAACTCAGCAGATCCGCCAGCACCCGGCGCACGCGGTCGAGGCCGGGCGGCAGGATGTGGCTGAGCGCGTCGATGGCGACATGGCCGCGCCGCGCCTGGATCCAGGCGGCGGAGGCGAAGGTCGCGCCGATCAGCAGGAAGGTGCTCAGCTCGTCCTGCCAGTCGCTTGGCGTGCTGAAGAAGTAGCGGCCCGCGACCTCCCAGGTCAGCACGGCCCCGGCGGCGGCGATGGCCAGCGACGACAGCAGCGCCATGGCCGCGTTCACCGCGCCCAGCACGCCCTGCGCCGCGCCGAGCAGGCCGAGCCGCGGCACGTCC
>CAHJXG010000244.1 GCA_903644035.1 Rhodospirillales bacterium | reverse complement strand
ATCGCCGAACGCGCCGCGGCGCAGGGGGCGCGGCTGCTCGCGGAACCGCCGGCGGCGTTGGACCTGGGCCATCGCGCGGCCTTGCGGCGACTCGACGCCTGGCTCGGCGTGACAGGCGCGGCCCTATCGGCTAAGCCGCGCGCCAGCACGAAGCGGACACTCGTTCACCAAAGGCTGGGGGCCACCATGGAAGTCACATCGACCGTCAAGGCGATTCTGAACAATTACGAGAGCGACAATCCCGGAACCAAGGCGAACCTCGCCCGCATCCTGATGCAGGGCCGGCTGGCCGGCACCGGCAAGATGGTGATCCTGCCGGTCGATCAAGGTTTCGAGCACGGACCCGCCCGCAGCTTCGCGCCGAACCCGGCGGCCTACGACCCGCAATACCATTTCCGCCTGGCGCTGGCGGCCGGGCTGAACGCCTACGCGGCGCCGCTCGGCATGATCGAGGCCGGGGCAGGCACCTACGCCGGCGCGCTGCCGACCATCCTCAAGGTGAACAGCAGCAACAGCCTGGCGACCGAGAAGGACCAGGCGGTGACCGGATCGGTCGCGGACGCGCTGCGCCTCGGCTGCTCGGCCATCGGCTTTACCATCTACCCCGGCAGCGAGTACGCCTTCGCCCAGATGGAGGAGCTGCGCGAGATGTCGGAGGAGGCCAAGTCCGTCGGCCTCGCCGTCGTGGTGTGGAGCTACCCGCGCGGCCCGGCGCTCGACAAGGCGGCGGAGACCGCGGTCGACATCTGCGCCTACGCCGCGCACATGGCGGCGCTGATGGGCGCCCACATCATCAAGGTGAAGCCGCCGACCGCGGTGGTGAGCCTGGAGGCCGCGAAGAAGACCTACGCGACGCAGGACATCGACCTCTCGACGATGGCGAAGCGGGTGGCCCACGTGGTGCAGTGCTGCTTCAACGGCCGGCGCCTCGTCGTGTTTTCCGGCGGCGAGACGCGGGGCGATGTGGACAGCATCCTTGAAGACATCCGCGGCATCCGGGATGGCGGCGCCAACGGCAGCATCATCGGCCGCAACACCTTCCAGCGGCCGGAGGCGGAGGCGATGTCGATGCTCGGCAAGATCATCGACCTCTACCTCGAAGGCTGACCCTTGGCCCAGACCGCGGAGCCGGTGGGCGACCCGTGCCGGCTCTACCTGGTCACGCCGACCACGGCCGACGCCACGTTCGCCGACACGCTCGCCCGGGCGCTGGACGCAGGCGACGTGGCGGCGGTGCAGCTTCGGCTGAAGGAGGCGGATGACGACGTGTGGCGCCGGGCCATCGACGCGCTGCGCCCGGTCGCGCAGTCCCGCGGCGTCGCGTTCCTGCTGAACGACCGGGCGGACCTCGTGCCCGGCACCGGCTGCGACGGCGCGCATGTCGGCCAGACCGACATGGCGGCGCCCGAGGCGCGCAGGCTGCTGGGCGCCGACCTCATGCTGGGCGTCACCTGCCATGACAGCCGGGACCTCGCGATGCAGGCGGGCGAGGCCGGCGCCGACTACGTGGCGTTCGGCGCGTTCTTCCCTACGGCGACAAAGGAGGCGCCGACGCGCGCCGATCCCGCCCTGCTCGCATGGTGGGCCGAGCTGATGGAGCTGCCCTGCGTCGCCATCGGCGGCATCACCGCCGAGAACTGCGCGCCGCTGGTGCAGGCCGGCGCCAACTTCCTGGCGGTGGTGGGCGCGGTCTGGCAGCACCCGGACGGGCCGGCGGCCGGGGTCCGCGCGATGAACGCCGCCATCGCCGCCGCGCGTTAGGCTCTCGCTACCGGCTGCTGCCGGCGCTGGTGCCGCCGCGCTGCCCGGTGATCGGGTTCACGTTGGTGCTGCTCGGCTGGCCCGCGGGACCGGTTGGCGTGACGCCGCAGGCGGACACGGCCAGTAGTGCAAGCAGGGTCAACACGCGCATGGTTTGCGGCTCCGTCTACTGGGAATGGTTGCCGTCGTTGGTGAAGCCGGGTTCCGCGGGGTTGACCCGGCTGGCCGGACTGGCCTGGATCCCGCCGGTGTAGACGCCGTCGCTGGCCTGGCCGCAGGAGATGGGCAGCGCGAGCGCCACCCCGGCCAGCAGCGCGGCATTGCGGACGGCACGCTTGATCACGTCGGGCATTCCTGGGCAACGCGGCGCGGGCGGCCTCGTTCCGGTCAGCAAGCGTTGCCGCGCAGCGACCAGGCCAGCACGCGGCCGGCGCCAACCTCGAAGGTGGTCTCGCAATCCCGCTCGATGACCTGCGTCGGGAAGGCCGCGGAGTAGCCGAACCCCGGCCCGCCGAACCCTGAACCGAACGCGCCGAAGCCGCCGAAGAACGGGCCGCCGCCGATCAGCTCGGACCGGCGTTCGGAGTAGGCCAGGAACTTGCGGCCGTCGGCCTCATAGGTCCGTGACGGGACGCCGAGCCGGCGCACCACCTCGGCCTCCGGCTGGCCCACGAGCGTCGCCAGGAACGCCGGGCGGTCGAACGGGGGCGCGCAGCCGGCGAGGGTGGCGGCCAGCAGCAATGGCACAATGCGCTTCATTCCCCAGGATTTGGCAGCGCCAGCGCCCGTTTCAATCAGGCAGCCAGAGCACCTGGCCGATGCGGTCGGCGCCAGCGGCCAGCATCGCGAGGCGGTCGAAGCCGAGCGCGATGCCGGCGGATGGCGGCATCCCGTGGCGCAGGGCTGCCAGGAAATCCTCATCCATGGGCCAGTCCGGGCCATACAGCGCATGGCGCCGGGCGCGGTCCTCGGTGAAGCGCGCCTCCTGCTCGGCCGCGTCGGTCAGTTCCTCGAAGGCGTTGGCGAGTTCCATCCCGCAGACGAACAGCTCGAAGCGCAGCGCCACGCGCGGGTCCGCCGGGTCGCGCCGGGCGAGCGCCGCCTGGGCGGCGGGCCAGTGGGTGAGGACGGTGGGATGCGCCTGGCCGAGATGCGGCTCGACGCGCTCCAGCAGCAGGCGAAAGAACAGGTCCTCCCACGTCTCGTCGGTGCGCAGCGCCGCCCCGGCGCTCTGGGCCAGCGCATGGGCGTCGCCTGCGGTGCCGAGCACGTCTGCGCCGGCATGGCGGAGGAACGCCTCCGCGACCGAGAGACGCTCGAACGCGGCGAGGCTGGTCCGCACCCCGCCGCTGCTCACCACGGGCGGCAGCACGGCGCGGAGCAGGGACGCGGTCTCCTCGATCAAGCCGTCGAAATCAAGGCCAGGGCGATACCACTCCAGCATGGTGAACTCGGCGGCGTGGCGGGCGCTGCCCTCGCCGTCGCGCCAGACTCGGGCCAACTGGAACACCGGCCCGGCGCCGGCGGCCAGCAGGCGCTTCATGGCGAACTCGGGGCTGGTGTGCAGCCACAAGGCGCGTTCCGTGCCATCCGGGCGGTGGATGACGGTGCGGAGGGCGCGGAGGTGCACCTCCTCCCCCGGCGCCGGGACGGCATAGGGCGTCTCGACCTCGGTGTAGCCACGGGCGTCGAAGAAGGCGCGGGTCGCCTGGCTCAGCAGCGCGCGGCGCCGCAGGAAGGGCAGCCGGTCGGCCATGCTGTCGGGGTGCCAGGAGGACCGTGGTAGGGGCGGCGGCATGGGGCGATGCTAACGCCACTTCCGCCGCCGGGCCACACGGACTATTTCTGCTGCATGGGAACATTGCCGGAACCCTTGCCCGAGCCGTTCGCGTCGTGGTTCGCCCGGCGCGGCTGGATGCCACGGCCGCACCAGCTTGCCATGATCGCGGCGGCGCGGGCCGGGCGCAGCGCCTTGCTGATCGCGCCGACCGGCGGCGGCAAGACGCTGGCCGGGTTCCTCGCGAGCCTGATCGACCTCGCGGCGGCGCCGCGCGCTGGTCTGCACACGCTTTATGTGAGCCCGCTCAAGGCGCTGGCCACCGACATCGCCCGCAACCTGCTGGCGCCCGTAGAGGAGATGGGGCTGGGCATCGCCATCGAGACGCGGACCGGCGACACCCCGGCCAACCGCCGCAAGCGGCAGAAGGAGCAGCCGCCCAACATCCTGCTGACCACGCCGGAAAGCCTTGCGCTCCTGCTGTCGCAGGCGGACGCCCCGGCGATGTTCGCGGGGCTGTCGACGGTGGTGATCGACGAGGTGCACGCGCTGGCCGGCACCAAGCGGGGCGATCAGCTGGCGCTGTGCCTGGCGCGGCTCGGCGCGCTGGTGCCGGGCCTGGGTCGGGTTGGCCTCTCGGCGACGGTCGCGCACCGGCAGGCGCTGCTGGATTACGTGGGTGCGGGCGCCGTGCCGGAGCTGATCGAGGTGGCGCAGGGCGCGCCGCCAGCCCTGTCGATCCTGCTGCCGGAGGACCGGCTGCCGTGGTCCGGCCACATGGGCCTCAACAGCGCGTCGGCGATCCTGGAGCGGATCGGCGCGCACGGCATGACCATCGTGTTCGTCAACACAAGGGCGCAGGGCGAGCTGCTGTTCCAGGCGCTGTGGAAGATCAACGCCGACACCCTGCCCATCGCGCTGCATCACGGCAGCCTCGACATCGGGCAACGCCGCAAGGTGGAGGCGGCGATGTCGGCCGGGCAGCTGCGGGCCGTGGTGGCGACCTCCTCGCTCGACCTCGGCATCGACTGGGGGGGCGTCGACCTGGTGATCCAAGTGGGCGCGCCGAAAGGGGTCAGCCGGCTCATGCAGCGCGTCGGCCGGGCGAACCACCGGATGGACGAGGCGTCGAACGCCATCCTGGTCCCGGCCAACCGGTTCGAGCTTTTGGAGTGCGAGGCGGCCATCGAGGGCGTCGCCGCGCGCGAGCAGGACGGTGACCCGCCGCGGCCCGGCGGCCTCGACGTGCTGGCGCAGCATTTGCTGCTCATGGCGGCGGGTGCGCCGTTCCACCCGGACGCGATGTTCGACGAGGTGCGCCGGGCCGCGCCCTATGCCGCTCTGGCGCGGGCGGACTTCGACGACGTGCTGCGCTTCGTCGAGGATGGCGGCTACGCGCTCGCGGCCTATGACCGCTACCGCAAGCTGTTCCGCGACGCCGACGGCCTGGTGCACATCCGGGGCGAGCGCATGGCCCGCATGGCGCGGATGAACCTCGGCACCATCGTCGAGGCGCCGCTGCTCAAGGTGCGGCTCGCCGGGCGCGGCGGCGGCGCGCTGGGCGAGGTGGAGGAGAGCTTCGTCAGCATGATGGTGCCCGACGACACCTTCATGTTCGCCGGCCGCCTGCTGCGCTACGTGCGGATCAGGGAGACGACGGTCGAGGTCGCGGAGGGCGGCACGGGCGAGCCGATGGTGCCCGCCTATGCCGGGGCCAAGTATCCGCTGACCTCGAACCTCGCGGCCCGGGTGCGCGCCATGCTGCACGATCCCGCCGCCTGGTCGCACTACCCGCCCCAGGTGCGCGAGTGGCTGGGCCTGCAGACCCAGCGGTCGCAGCTGCCGGGGACCGACGACCTGCTGGTGGAGACGTTCCCCCGCAACGGCCGCTGGTTCCTGGTGGCCTACTGCTTCGAGGGCCGCAACGCGCACCAGACGCTCGGGATGCTGCTGACCCGGCGCATGGAGCGGTTCGGCTATGGCCCGCTCGGCTTCGTCGCGACGGACTACGTGATCGCCGTGTGGTCGGCCTACGAACCCCAGGACGTGGCTGGGCTGTTCGAGCAGGACATGCTGGGCGACGACCTGGAGGCCTGGATGGCGGAGAGCAGCATGCTGCGGCGGACGTTCCGCAACGTCGCGGTGGTCGCCGGGCTGATCGAGCGCAACCACCCGGGCCAGGAAAAGAACCGCCGTCAGGTGACGGTGAACAGCGACCTGATCTACGACGTGCTGCGGCGGCATCAGCCGGACCATGTGCTGCTGCGCGCGACGCGGGCCGACGCGGCGGGCGGGCTGACGGACCTGGGCCGGCTGTCCGCCATGCTCGGGCGGGTCGCGGGCCGGGTGCGGCACGTGCGGCTGTCTCGCGTGTCGCCGCTCGCGGTGCCGGTGCTGCTGGACATCGGGCGGGAGACGGTCCGCACGGCCGGGGGCGAGGACGCGCTGCTGGCGGAAACGGAAGCCTTGGTGGCGGAGGCGACCGGCGACGCGCCGTCCAGCACCGCGCCGATGCGGGTGCATCCGGTGCACCGCGCCAACCTGGCCATCCTGCAACGCAAGCCGCGCAATCAGCGGACCCGCTCGGCATGACGGCGGCGCCGCTGCACCTTCTGGGGGAGCGCCTGCTGCTCGATCCGCTGGGCGGCGTGGCGTGGCCGGCGGCCGGGCTGCTGGCGGTGGCGGACCTGCATCTGGAGAAAGGCTCGGCCTGCGCCATGCGCGGGCAGCTGGTGCCGCCCTGGGACACCCGGGCGACGCTCGACCGGCTGGCGGCGCTGATGCGGCGGTGGCGGCCGGCGACCGTGGTGGCGCTGG
>CAHJXG010000243.1 GCA_903644035.1 Rhodospirillales bacterium | reverse complement strand
AGGCTCGGGCGGCTCCTGCGGGGCGCCGGCCCGTTCGGCTTCGGCGGCGGCGCGCTCGGCGGCGGTCGCCGGCGGAATGTTGTCGGACAATTGGCCCCCACCTTCCCGTAACAGGCGCTGCACGCCCTTGATCGTGTAGCCCTGGATATAAAGCAGATCGGAGATGCGGCGCAGCAGGAGAATGTCGTCCGGGCGGTAATAGCGCCGCCCGCCGCCGCGCTTGAGCGGCTTGATCTGCGGGAACTTAGTCTCCCAGAACCGCAGGACGTGCTGCGGGATATGAAGCTCGTCGGCGACCTCGCTGATCGTGCGGAATGCGTTGGGCGCCTTCTTGGCCCGCGGCCGCGCGTCGTCGATGCCCGCATCGTCCGGGGCGACCAAGGCACCCTCGCCGGGCACACCCTCGTTGAGCGTGGCCCCGTCGGGCGCGACCTCGTCAGGCGGCGGATCTTCGGACCCGCTCATGCGTCGTCGCTGGCCGGGATGGCCGTGCCGTTCACGTGCGCCTTCAGCACCTGGCTTGGCCGGAACGTCAGCACGCGGCGGGGCAGGATCGGCACCTCGACCCCGGTCTTGGGGTTGCGGCCGATGCGCCGGCCCTTCTGCCGCACGGAGAACGTCCCGAACCCGCTGATCTTCACGGAGTCGCCGGCCTCCAGCGCGCGCGACATCCGTTCCAGCACCGTTTCCAGCAGGTCTGCGGAGTCGTTGCGCGACAGGCCGACCTGCGCGTAGATCGTCTCGGCCAGTTGCGCTCGCGTGACGGTGTTCATTGCGGCACGCTATGCATCGGCTGCATAGCCGTCAAGCGAACACCCTGACCTTAAACAATAAACATCGCGGCTGTTGCGTCCAGGCCTCAAAAGCGGACGAGGGCGGACCCCCAGGTCATGCCGCCGCCCAGGGCCTCCATAACCACCAGGTTGCCCCGCTTGATCCGCCCATCGCCGCACGCCTCCGCCAACGCCAAGGGCACCGACGCGGCCGAGGTGTTCGCGTGACGGTCCACCGTGACCACCACCTGCTCGGACGGCAGGTCGAGCTTGCGGCCCATCGCGTCGATGATGCGCCGGTTGGCCTGGTGCGGCACCAGCCAATCGATGTCCGCGTGGCCCAGCCTGTTCGCCGCCAGGGCCTCGTCCACCACCGCGGCGAGCTTCGCGACCGCGTGGCGGAACACCTCGCGCCCGTTCATCACCAGGTGGCCCGACCGCTCCGGCCGCCCGACGGCGCCATCGACATAGAGCAGGTCGCCCAGCGCCCCTTGCGCGTGCAGGTGGGTGGAGAGGATGCCGCGCCCGCCGTCGCGGTCCGTGCCGGGCCGCACGAACACGGCCCCGGCGCCGTCGCCGAACAGCACGCAGGTGCCGCGGTCCGCCCAGTTCATGATGCGGGAGTAGACCTCGCTGCCGATCACCAGCACGCCCGTGGCCTGCCCGCAGCGGACCATGGAATCGGCAATGGCCAGCGCATAGATGAACCCGCTGCACGCCGCCGAGACGTCGAAGCCGAAGCCGCGTGTGATGCCAAGCTCCGCCTGCACCCGGAGCGCCGAGGCCGGAAACGCCTGGTCCGGCGTCGCCGTCGCCAGGATCACCGCGTCGACGTCCTCCGTCCCGCAGCCGGCATTCGCCAGCGCCGCCGCCGCCGCCCGCGCGCCCATGAAGGCGCAGGTCTCGGTCGGCCCGGCGATGTGGCGCTGCTTGATGCCGGTGCGCTCCTGGATCCACGCGTCGGTGGTGTCGATGGTGCGCGACAGCTCGTCGTTGCCGACGATCCGCTTCGGCAGATAGCCGCCCACCCCCGCGATCACGCTGCGCGCCACCATCGGGCCTAGACCGCCGCCAGAAGCTGCGGGCCGTTCTTGTTCGCCCTCATCGCCTCGATCTGCCCCAGGCCGTCGCGAATCTGCTCGTTGAACCGGTGCACCACCATGTCCATCGCCACGTCGAGCGCATGCGCGAACCCCTCCGCGTCCGTGCCGCCATGCGACTTCACGACCACGCCGTTCAGCCCCAGCATGACCGCGCCGTTGTAGCGCCGCGGGTCGAGCCAGAGCCGCATACGGTCGAGGCCGGGCCGGACCAGCAGGTAGGCGAGCCTCGCCGCCAGGGTGCTTCGGAAAATCTGCTTCAGCAGGTCGCCGACCAGCTTGAGCGCGCCCTCCCCGGTCTTGAGCGCCACGTTGCCGGTGAAGCCGTCGGTCACGATCACGTCCGTCGTGCCCGCCGCGATGTCGTGCCCCTCCACGAAGCCGTGGAATTGCGGGGCCATGTGGCTCGACCGCAGGATCTCGGCTGCCTGGCGCACGCGCTCATCGCCCTTCAGCTCCTCGGACCCCACGTTCAGCAGGCCGATGGTGGGCGCCGGCAGGCCCAGCACGGTGCGGGCGAACACGTCGCCCATGACCGCGAACTCGACGAGGTTGCGCACGTCGCACTGCACGTTGGCGCCGAGGTCGAGCATGACCACGTCGCCCCGGGCCGACGGCCCGATGGCGGCCATCGCGGGCCGGTCGATGCCCGGCAAGGCCTTGATCACGATTTTCGCCAGCGCCAGCAGCGCTCCGGTGTTGCCGGCCGACACCACGCCCGATGCCTCCCCGGCCGCCACGGCGTCGATGGCGACCCGCATCGAGGAGCCGCGCACCCGCAGGGCGGCCGTCGGCTTCATCTCGCTTGAAATGGTCTCCGGCGCGTGCCGGATCGTGCAGGAGGCCTGGACGCGCCTGCGCTGCGCCACCAAGGGGCCGAGCCGCGCCTGATCGCCCACCAGCAGGAAACGGGCCGAGGGGTGCCGCTCGGCCGCGATGGCGATGCCGTCCAGCACCATGTCGGGCGCGTGGTCGCCGCCCATGGCGTCGATGGCGAGGTTGAACGGTTCGTTCATCGCTGGGCGGCCCAGCCTGGCGGCACGCCGAACGCGATCAGGCGCGAACGGCCCCTTTGAGCGCCTTGCCGGCGGCCACGACCTCGCGGCCGTCATAATGGCCGCAATGGCTGCACAGGTGGTGCGGACGCTTCAGCTCGCCGCAGTTGGAGCACTCGGCGTGCGCCTCGACCCGCAACGCGTCGTGGCTGCGGCGCATGCCGCGGCGGGACGGGGATGTCTTTTTCTTGGGAACGGCCATGGGACAGCGCCCCTCCGGGCTGAATGACGCGCCGCAAAGATGCGACGTGCCGGGATCACAGGGTCAATAACGAGAATATCGAGCCGCGCGGTCTAGCAGAGCCGCACCCCGGCTGCAAGCGACAGCCTACTCCCGCGCACGCCGGGCGAGCAACGCGGCGAACGGGCCTGACACTTCATCCGTCACGTCGGCCGGAAGCTCCGCGCCGGGCCGACGCGGGAACGGGTCGAGCGCCAGGGCAAGCTGCTCCACCGTCGCCTCCCCAAGATCGGCCGCGTTGCTGGCGTAAGGGATCTGGTCGGTCGCCTCCGGATCGGGGTTGTCGTCCTCGGCGCCAGGCGGCACGAAGTGGACGGTGAACGCCTCCTGCACGTCATGGCAGAACGGGTCGAGCGAGACGACGCAGGTCTCCGTCACCCGCGCGCGCAACACGCCCTGCGCCTCCACCGTGGCCGCGCCGACCCGGCGCAGCCTGAACGCGCATTGCAGGCTTGAGAGCGCCAGGACGCGCAGCCGGGCCGCGACCGCCGCCAGCTCGTCCGCATTCGCTTCGACCTCCACGGCCAGGCCGTGCGGCCCGAGACGGTCCAGCGCGACGGGTCGATGGAGTTCCGGGGTCATTCCGCGGCCCGCGCCGGCCGGAAGCTGACCCGGCCCGCCAGCAGCGCGTCGATCGGCTGCTCCGCCAGATGCGCAGACTGCTCCATCACGAGGGTCGCCAAGGTGTGCGCGGACCCCGGAGGCGCCGCCTCCCCGCGCCAGACGTTGCGGGCGACCGCGTCGGTCAGCGCCGTCAGGTCGCCGCTGTCGAGTGCCGCGGCGTAGGCGGTGGACCGGCCGTTGAACGCCTCCCACATCGCGCGCACCCGCTTGCCGACCGTCATGTCGCCCACGCCGATCTCCCGCAGGTTGATGTCCATGTCGGAGAACATCGCGTCGAACACGGCCTGCGCCAGCGCCCGGCCATCCTTCGACGCGGCGTGCAGGCGGTGCACCACGAGGAACACGTGAAGCCCAATCACGTCGAACCGCCCGTCCAGCGTGTCCGGAACGCCCAGCGTCTCGAAGATGTAGGGATCGCGCGCGGCCCCGACGGCGGCGGTGTAAAGCTCGAACCCGGCGCGCTCATGCCGCTTACGCCCAAGCAGATTCAAGAGTGCCATCTGATTCCCATCCGCCCTGTCCGGCACAGCGCCGCCAGATTGACACAACCCGGCAGGCATGACACCCACCGTGCAGATAGGTTTCCTGCCGGGATCGATCAATGCAGGTCGGGCGATGCGGCCCTGAAGACCGCTTCGGCCGCATCCCTGAATCAGATTGGCCCTAAACCAGACTGGAGCCTCGATTGCGCCTGCTGCCCGTCGTCTTCCTGCTGGGCCTGTCCGCCTGCAGCGCCATCGACGCGCCGCACCAGCTGCGCGGCAACCGCGTCGATGCCGACCTCATCAAGGAACTGGTGCCCGGGACGTCCACCCGGGCCGACGCCACGTCGCTCCTCGGCTCGCCGAGCGCGCGTGGCAGCTTCGACGACAACACCTGGATCTACATCAGCGAGACCACGCGCACCCGGGTCGGCCGCCTGCCGGGCATCACGGCGCAGGAGGTGACGATGCTGACCTTCGATCAGGCCGGCGTGCTCCGCGACGTGAAGCACCTGAACCAGGATGACGGCCGGGACGTGTCCGTCGTGAGCCGCGCCACCCCCTCTCCCGGCAGCGAGGCGTCATTCATGCAGCAGCTGCTGGGCAACGTGGGCAAGTTCAGCACGGGCGGCACGCCGGGCAGCACCAGGACCACGCCGGGCGGCAGCGGCGGCGGCCTGTAGGCCTGGACCGCGATTGCCGTGACTATGTCAGGGCGCGGTCCAGGTTTTGTTTGAGCGACCCATTCGTCGCATGACTGGCAACGCTGCCGCGTTTCCAGTCAGGGCGACATCGGTCTAGAAATGGCTCCAGCCCGGCCGGTCCAGGGCCATGGCCGCGCCTGCGCCGTCCAGGACCCGCACCTGGGCGCCCGCCTCAAAGCGTCCGATCCGGGTGGCGGCGCAACCCCGGGCCGCGGCTGCCGCCCTGAGTGCCGGGGCGTGCTGCGGCGGCACCGCCATCAGCAGCTCGTAATCGTCGCCGCCCGTCAGGCAGGTCGCGAGCCAGGCCTCTCCCGCCGCCCGCGCCGCCGCTGAGCGCGGCACCAGCGCGGCCTCGATGACGGCGCCAAGCCCGGCGGCGCGGCAGAGGTGGCCGAGATCCTGCACCAGCCCATCCGAGACATCCATGCAGGCCGACACGACGCCATGCAGCGCCAGGCCGAGCCGCGGCTGCGGCAGGCGGTAACGGCTTGCCAGCCAGCCATCGGGGTCCGGAACCCGGCCCTGCAGCGCCAGCAGCCCCAGCGCCCCGTCGCCGACCGTCCCCGTGACCCAGACCTCGTCGCCCGCCGCGGCGCC
>CAHJXG010000242.1 GCA_903644035.1 Rhodospirillales bacterium | reverse complement strand
TTCGCAGTCCGAGCGTGCTCAACATGGTCAGGCCTCTCATGAACCGTGGCGCATCACCAATACGGAGCTGCGGCCGGCAGTCCGTGCGCGTTGACGGTCAACTCATCGCGACATGGGCCGTTGTGTCATGGCGCGTCTGCGCGCCCGCAGGCTAGGCGCTGCCCGATTGCGACGATCTTAACCGCCCGAGCGCCAGGAGTGCGTAGTGCCGAACCCCATCATCGATGTCGTGATCCCCGTGTTCAACGGGGCGAGGACGGTGGAAAGCGCCGTCGCGTCCATACAGGCGCAGACCCTGCGCGACATCCGAATCATCGTCGTCAACGACGGCTCGACCGATGCGACGCAGGCCATCATGGAGCGCCTGGCGGCGGCCGATGACCGGATCGTGCTCCTCAACCGGCCCAATGGCGGGATCGTCGACGCGCTCAACGCCGGCCTCGCCGCCTGCACCGCGGACCTCATCGCGCGCCACGACGCCGACGACCTGGCGCTGCCCGACCGGTTCGAGCGGCAGTCCGACTGGCTGCGGGATCATCCTGCCTGCTGCGCGGTGTCCGGGGCCGTCATCCACATCGACGAGGCAGGCCGCGAGCTCGGCTCGCAAAGCGCGCCGATGTCGCCGGACCTTGCGGACCCCACGAGCTACCCTCAGCAGGAACCCTACCTCATCCACCCGTTCCTGATGATGCGCCGCGCGGCTGTCGAGGCGGTCGGCGGCTACCGCTACGTCTTCCATTCCGAGGACACGGACCTCTATTGGCGGCTGCAGGAGATGGGCCAGCTGACCAACCTCTCCCAGCTGTTCGGCTACTACCGCATCCACGGCCAGAGCGTGACGAGCGTCTCGACGCTCAATGGGCGCATCTCCGCGATGAGTTCGCAGCTGGCCGGCCTCTCGGCCATGCGCCGGCGGTCCGGCCGCCCGGACCTCACGTTCCCGAAATTGGCCCTGACCGAATACAAGCAGGCGCAGACCCTCAAGGGAGTCGTGCGCGCGGGCAGCCGCGGCCTGGACGCCGACGAGGCCGTGCGGCTCGCGGCGTCAACGTCGGCGAAGCTTCTGGAACTCACGGGCTACCGCCCCTACGAGCTTGACGGCGAGGACTGCTCCTTCATCCGCGCCTCGATCATGCAGGCGCTGCCGCTGATGACGCCGGCGAACCGCAGCCTCTGCGTGCGGATGCTTTCGGGGACAGCCGCACGGCTTGCCGCCCAGGGCCTGATCGCCGCCGCCCTCCGGATGTCGCCGGTCAGGTTCTATCCGGTCATCGCCGCCCGCCTCGCGCTGCGGACCATGCTGCCAGGCTCGTTCCGCGTTGCCATGCGCAAGGTGGCCGGCCGGCCTGCGCTGGTGAAGTAGGAGCGCCCGGCACGTGCGGGGACCGGGCCGATAGCCGCGCCGCCGGTTCCCCCGGGCGAGGCTGGGAGCAAGGCCGGTCCCTGGAGGCGCACCTTCCGTTCGCTCGGCGGCTTCAACTACCGGGTCTGGGCCGGCGGGGCGCTGGTGTCCAACGTCGGCACCTGGATGCAGCGCACCGCCCAGGACTGGCTCGTGCTGACCGTGCTGACGGACCGGAACGCGACGGCGCTCGGGCTGGTGACGGCGCTGCAGTTCGGGCCGCATCTGCTGCTGCTGCCCTTGACGGGCTTCGCGGCCGACCACCTCGACCGGCGGCGGCTGCTGATGGTAACGCAGGCGGCGATGGGGGCGTCCGCGCTGGCGCTGGGAGTCCTGACCGTCGCCGGGGCCGTGCAGTTGTGGCACGTCTGCGTGTCCGCGCTCCTGCTCGGCTGCGCCTCCGCGTTCGACGCACCCGCGCGCCACACCTTCGTCTCGGAGCTGGTGGGCGAGGCCGGGCTGGCGAATGCGGTCGCGCTCAACTCCACCTCGTTCAACGCGGCCCGGATGGTCGGCCCGGCCGTCGCCGGCGTGCTCATCGCGGCGGTGGGATCGGGCTGGGCGTTCCTGGTCAACGCGGCCTCCTTCGGCGCCGTGCTCTGCTCGCTCTGCCTCCTCCGCGTCGGCGAGCTGCACCGGGGCGGCCGGGCCGCCCGGACGCGCGGGAGCCTGCTGGAGGGGGTCCGCTACGTCCGGAGGCGCCCCGACTTGATGGCCGTGCTGGGGATGCTGTTCCTGGTCGGCACGTTCGGGATGAACTTCCCGATCTTCATCTCGACCATGGCCGTCCGCGTGTTCGGCGCCGGGCCCGGCCAATACGGGCTGCTGACCTCGATCATGGCGGTGGGGACGATCACGGGCACGCTGCTCGCGGCCGGGCGGGAGGCGCCCCGCTTCACGCTCGTATGCGGCGGTGCCGTGGCGTTCGGGTTCGGCTGCGCCCTGGCCGCGGCCATGCCGACCTATGGGCTGTTCGGCCTCGCCCTCGTGGTCGTGGGGGTGTCCGCGCTGACCTTCATGAACACGACCAACAGCCTGATGCAGCTCTCGACCGAGCCGGCGATGCGGGGGCGCGTGACGGCGATCCGCCTTGCCACCGCCCTGGGCGGCACCTCCATCGGCGCCCCGTTCGCCGGGTGGGTTGCCGACCAGTTCGGCCCCCGCTGGGCGCTGGGCGTCGGCGCCGCCTCCGGCTTCGCCGCGGCGGCCGTCGGGCTGCGTTTCCTGATGACGCATCGCGGGTTGCGGATCGGCATCGAGGCCGGACGGCTCCGCTTCGATGTCCGCGACGCCGATTGATCGTCTCCCGTGCGGCCGATCCCCAGGCCGCGGCGGCTATTCCTGCCCCTCAAGGCCGAGGCTGCCCTCCATGATCCCGACGCAGCGTCCGCCGATGTTCACCGTGCCGACGACGCCTGCCGCCTTGCGTGCACGTGCGTGCAGGAGGCTGGGCCGGCCCATGTCCACGCCCTGCGCCACCGTGACCTCGACCACCGTGTCCGGCTGCGGCGCGAGCTGGGCCAGCAGCGCCACGAGGGCGCAGTTGGCGCTGCCGGTGGCCGGGTCCTCGATCACCATCGGCATGCGGCACACCATGCGCGCGCTCAGGTCGCAGGGCCGGCCCGGGGCGTCGCCGGGCGCGGTCTCGCGGGTGTAGAGGTGCAGGCCGGTGACGCCGGCCAGGCCGAAGACTTCGGCCAAGGCCGCGGGATCGGGCGCGATGCGGCGGAGCGCGTCCCGGCTGCCCAGCTCCGCGATCAGGAACGGCAGGCCGACCGAGGCGACGACGGGGCCATGCGCGCCCGTCGCGATGTCCCCGGTCGCCAGCGAGACCGCCGCGGCGACGCGGGCCGGCTCCACCTCCGGCCCGCGCCTGAACGGCT
>CAHJXG010000241.1 GCA_903644035.1 Rhodospirillales bacterium | reverse complement strand
CTGCGGCTCCGGCCGGTCGTGGCCCCGGCATGACGCCGCTGATCGCCGCGCGCGGCCTGCGCCGCGTGTTCGGCGGCGTGGTCGCGCTGGACGGCGTGGATTTCGAGGTGCCGGCGGGACAGGTGGTGGGCGTGATCGGGCCGTCCGGCTCGGGCAAGAGCACGCTGGTCGCCGCGCTGAACGGGCTGGACACGCCGGATGCGGGCAGCATCGCCATCGCCGGGCGGGCGGTGAGGCTGGGGCACGAGCGCGCCTGGCGCCGGGTGCGGCTCGAGATCGGCATGGTGTTCCAGGACTACGCCCTGTTCCCGCATCTGACGGTGCTGCAGAACATGGTCCTGGCTCCGGTGCGCCGCGGCCTGTCCACCCGGGCGGCGGCGGAGGCGCACAGCCTGGCGCTGCTTCGCCAGGTCGGCCTGTCGGACAAGGCGCAGGCCTGGCCGGCCGAGCTGTCCGGCGGGCAGCAGCAGCGCGTGGCGATCGTGCGGGCCTTGGCGATGAGGCCGAAGGCGCTGCTGTTCGACGAACCGACCTCGGCGCTGGACCCGGAGACCATCCTGGACGTGCTGGCGGTGATGAAGGCCCTGGCGCGGGATGGGATGACCATGGTCGTCGTCACCCACGAGATCGGCTTCGCGCGCGAGGTGGCCGACCGGCTGGTGTTCATGGCCGCCGGCCGCATCGTCGAGGACGGCACCCCGGCAGACCTGCTGGACCGCCCGCGCAGCGCAAGGCTTGCCGAGTTCCTGGCCCATCTGAAACCGATGCAGGACCGGGGTTGACGCCGCCCTGCCGCCCGGCATTGGACCGATTGAGCGCGCAAAGCCTGACGCCGAACGGCAACCGAAGGAGCCTTGATGACACTGGAACCCGTCGCGGTCGAGCCTGCCTACGTCGATCCCCGAACCGGCCAAACCTATCCGCTCGGGACGCCGCGGTGGCGCTCCGACGCGGGTGGCCCCTTGATGATCACGTCGCTGCCCGGGATCGGCCGCGGGGAGATCGACACGGCGCGCCGCTCGCTCTGGCGCTACGCCGCGTCCTTCCCCGTGCCCGTCAAGGACCCCATTACGATGGGGGAGGGCCTGACCCCGCTGGTGGAGCACCCCTGGCGCGGCAATCGCGCGCAGTTCAAGCTGGAATGGTTCGCGCCCACCGGCAGCTTCAAGGACCGCGGCGCGACCGTGATGATGTCGACCCTCAGGCAGCAAGGGATCGAGCGCGTGCTGGAGGACAGCTCCGGGAACGGCGGCGCCGCCGTTGCGGCCTACGCGGCGGCCGGCGGCATGCGCGCGAAGATCCTGGTTCCCGCCAGCACGCAACCCGGCAAGACCGTGCAGATGCGCGCCTATGGCGCCGAGACCGAGCTTGTTCCGGGGACGCGGCAGGATACCGCCGACGCCGCCGAACGGCAGGCCGCGGACATCTTCTACGCCAGCCACAACTGGCAGGCCTTCTTCCTGCAGGGCACGAAGACCCTGGCCTATGAGCTTTGGGAGGACCTCGGGTTCAGGGCGCCCGACAACGTCGTCATCCCGACCGGGGCGGGCAGCAACGTCCTGGGCTGCGACATCGGCTTCTGCGAGCTGCTGCGCCGGGGCGAGATCGGCCGCCTGCCGCGGCTCTTCGCCGTTCAGCCGGAGAACTGCGCGCCCCTGCATGCGACGTTCCTGACCGGCGGCGACGACCTGGTGGCCATCGAAGCCAGGCCCACCATCGCGGAGGGCACCTCGATCGTGAAACCGGTGCGCACGCGCGAGGTGCTGGCGGCGGTGCGCCGGTCTGGCGGACGGACGGCCGTCGTGTCGGAACGTGAGATCGAGGCCGCGCATGACGAGCTTGCCCGGACGGGGCTCTACGTCGAGCCGACCTGCGCAAGCGCGGCCGCCGCGCTCAGCAAGCTCCTGGACGCCGGGGCGGTGCGCCCCGAGGAGACCACGGTGGTCGTGCTGACCGGCACCGGCCTCAAGGCGACCCAACGCATCGGCGAACTCATGGGCGTCCTGCCGTGAGGCTCGGCCTGCTCAGCTGCGGCGGCACCATCACGGAGCGCTACCGCCCGGACGGGACGCTCGACCGGCTGGGGGCGCATGACCTGGCTGGCCTCACGGGTCCGACGGCCTGGGCTGTTCACGATGTGGAGGCCGTGGACAGCTCGGACCTGACGTTCGCCTCCGTCTGCGGGGCCAGGGAGGCGATGCGGCGGGATCGCGAGAGCGGCGCGTTCGTCCTGTGCTGCGGCACCGACGCGATGGAGGACATGGCCTACGCATCGGCGCTCCTGCTGGATCGGGATCGGCCCGTCGTTCTGACCGGGGCTGCGCTTCCAGGCGGCAGCGAGGGGTCCGACGCCCTTTCCAACCTGCGGGATGCGGCACTCCTGGCGCGTGCGATGCCAAGCGGAGCAGGACCCCTCGTCGCCTTCGCAGGGCGTGCGTTCGACCCGGTGTGCATGGTCAAGATCTGGCCGCAGGCCGTCCAGCCCTTCGGCCCGGACATCGCGGTGCGGGGCGCCATGGCCGCCGGCTTCGTGACCCTGACCGGCGGCTGCGGCAAGGCGGACAGCTACGCGGACCTCGACGCGGCCGACCTTGACGCCCGCGTGGCCATCGTCACCGAGACGTTTGGTCCTCTTGCCGGTTTTCCCGACGCGGACGCGCTGGACGGGCTGGTGGTGGCCGGCAAGGGAGCGGGCGGGATCGCGGCCGGGTCCGAGGCGGACCTGCGGCGGGCCGCCGCCCGCATTCCGGTCGTGCTGTCGACGCGCTGCCCGCAAGGCTTCCACGTCAACCCCGCCGTCGCGAAACACGCGTTCGAGCGTGCCCACGCCCTGGGCCTGGTGACGGCTGGCTACGAGGGGCTGAACGCATCCAAGGCGTGTATCCGGCTCGTCGCCGAACTTGGCCGAGTCAGGAGCGACAGGAGAAAGGCAGAGTTCGGCACCATGCCGACCCTTTGAAGGCGGTCGAAGGCGGCCGCTCTGGCTCCATACGGTCGATGGCGGGATTGCGAAGCCGGCAGGAGTGGCGGGCCAAGCATTGCCGCGGTCCTCCGCCGCCTCGTGGGTCGGTCGGGCGTGGCAGCCAGCGAGGTTTCCGTCGCGGCCTAAACCGGGCGACACAGGGGAGAACGGGGGAGATGTCCATGAGGAGGGGCGGGGTTTTGAGGTTCGGCGTCCTTGTCGGCCTGGTGCTGTGCAGCCCCGCGGACGCGCAGCCGCCCCCGCTCCCGGCGTCCCCCGCGGGCGTGCTGCGCATCGGCGTGCTGAACGACATGTCCGGGCCCTTCGCCGACCTGTCCGGCAGGGGGTCCGTGCTGGCGGCGCAGATGGCGGCCGAGGATTTCGCGGGCGGCGCCGGGCCGGGCGCGCCGCGGGTCGAGATCCTGAGCGCCGACCACCAGAACAAGGCCGATACGGGGGCGGCCATCGTGCGCCGCTGGGTTGACCAGGACGGGGTCGCGGCCGTGGTGGACGTGCCGAACTCCGCCGTGGCGCTCGCGGTGAACCAGGTCCTGCGCGACAAGGACCGCGCCTTCCTCGCCTCCAGCACTGCGACCTCGGACCTGACGGGGCCGCAATGCGCGGCGACGACGGTGCAGTGGACCTTCGACACCTGGGCGCTGGCCAACGGCACCGTGCGCGCTCTGGTGCGGCAGGGCGGCGACGCCTGGTTCTTCCTGACGGCAGACTACGCGTTCGGCCAGGCGCTGGAACGCGACGCCGCCGCGTTCGTCAAGCAGGCGGGCGGCCGGGTGATCGGGGACGCCCGGCATCCCTTGGACACCACGGACCTCTCATCCTACCTGCTGCAGGCGCAGGCGTCCGGGGCGAACATCATCGGGCTGGCCAACGGGGGCACGGACACCAGCAACGCCATCAAGCAGGCCGCCGAGTTCGGCATCGGGCGCGACGGCAAGCAGCGCCTGGCGGGGCTGCTGGTGTTCCTGACCGACGTGGACGCCCTCGGCCTGGAGGCGGCGCAGGGCCTGGTGCTGACCGAGGCGTTCTACTGGGACCTGAACGGGGCGACGCGCGCCTGGAGCAGGCGGTTCGGGGAGCGGGCCGGCGGGCGCATGCCCACCATGAACCATGCCGGCGTCTATTCCAGCGTGCTCGCCTACCTGCGCGCGGCCTGGGCGGTCGGCGTGCCGGCCCAGGGGGCGCCGTCGGGCACGGCCGTCGTCGCGGCGATGGCGGCCTCCCCCATCGACGACGCGCTGTTCGGCCCCACGGTGATCCGGAAGGACGGGCGTGCGGTCCATGCCATGCACCTGTTCCAGGTCAAGGCGCCGGGCGAGAGCCGGGGACGGTGGGACTACTACAGGCGCCTGGCCACGATCGACGCCGACCACGCCTTCCGGCCGATGGCCGAAGGGGGATGTCCGCTGCTCAAACGGCCGGGGTGAGGGGACGCCGCCTGCCCGGCCGGGGCGTCTCGACCCATGAACCCGTTCCACGGACACGGTGCCGAGCCGAGTGACGAGAAGGGGATCAGCGGGCAAGCCCGTCGCGAACGCGCCCATGGATGTTGTTCGCCTTGCGCAAGGTCCCGTCGTCGATCTCCTG
>CAHJXG010000240.1 GCA_903644035.1 Rhodospirillales bacterium | reverse complement strand
GGGTGGCGCGGCCCCCCGCGCCATGCTACCCGGCGCGCCAGCACTCCACCGCCCAGCACTTTCTTACCGCGAGGAACCCGATGTCCGAAACCGCCCCGACCGCCGCCGAAGGCCAGCCGGCCCAGCCGCTCACGGTCAACATCCAGTACGTCAAGGACCTGTCCTTCGAGGTGCCTGGCGCTCCGGAGATCTACACCACGCTGCGCAGCCAGCCGAACGTGAGCATCAACCTTGACGTCCAGGCGCGCCGTATCCAGGAAGGGCACGACGTGTTCGAGGTCATCCTGCAGATCAAGGCGGAGGCGACCGAGCCGCAGGCCCCGGCTGCGAACGGGCAATCCACGGATGGCCAGCCCGCGAACGGCCAGGCCGGAGACGGCCAGGCGGGGAGCCGCCCGGTGTTCATCGCCGAGCTGTCCTATGCCGGCGTGTTCACCCTGAGCGGCGTGCCGGAGAACACCGTGGAGCCGGTGCTGCTGGTCGAGTGCCCGCGCCTGCTGTTCCCCTACGCCCGCAACATCCTGGCCGACGTGACGCGCGACGGCGGCTTCCCGCCGGTGCTGCTGCAACCCATCGACTTCGTCTCGCTCTGGCAAAGCCGCCGTGCCCAGGGAGCGTCAGCGACGGCTTGATAACCCAAGCGTCAGCGACGGCTTGAGCTACGCGGCGCTCGCGCAGGCTGCCCTGGCCTGGTCCAGCGCCGAGCGCAACGCGCTCTCGTCATAGGGCTTGCCGAGCCACACGACGTCCTGGGCCTCGGTCCTAGCGGCTCCGGACGCCACGACCACCGGGACGCCGGGCAGGCGCTCGCGCACCTGGCCCACCAACGCCAGCCCATCCATGTCCGGCAGGCCGAGGTCGCAGACCACGAGGTCGATGCCGAGGGCCAGCCGCGCCAGCGCCTCGGCGCCGGTCTCGGCCTCCAGCACGTCGTGGCCGAGGTCGGCGAGCATGGCGGCCGTCGTCATGCGGACCAGCATCTCGTCCTCCACCAGCAATACGCGCAGCGCGTGGGCCGCGCGGGGCCTGCGCGCCAGGTCGAGCACCGCGCGCACGTGCCGGGCCAGGTCCTCGGTCCGCCAGGGCTTGCTCAACAGGTTGATGCCGGGATCAAGCTCGCCGTTGTGCACGATGGAGTTCTGCGTGTAGCCGGAGGTGAACAGGACCGCGAGGCCCGGCATCATGCGCTGCGCCCGCTCCGCCAGCCCCCGAGACGACAGCGGGCCCGGCATCACCACGTCGGTGAACAGCACGTCCGGCCGCGCGCCGTCTTCCAGCATGCGCAGCGCCGCCCCTGCGTCCGGGGCGGCCAGCACCGAGTAGCCCATGCTGGCCAGCGCGTCGCCCGCGACCTGCCGCACGCCGGGATCATCCTCCACCAGGAGCACCAGCTCGCCCTGCGCGGGCGCGACGGCGGCCGGCTCGGGCGACGGCGCCCGCACGGCCGCCGTGGTACGCGGGATATAGAGCCGCGCCGTGGTGCCGCGGCCCGGCTCGCTGTAGAGCTGGAAGTGGCCCTCGGACTGCTTGGCGAAGCCGAACACCATGGACAGGCCAAGCCCAGTGCCCCGGCCCTCGCCCTTCGTCGTGTAGAACGGCTCGGTGGCGCGGCGAAGCTGGTCCGGCGTCATGCCGGTGCCGGTGTCGGTCACGGCAAACATCACGTACTGGCCCGGCGTCACCTCGGCCGCCCGCGCCGCGTACTCCTCGTCGAGCGAGGCGTTCGCCACTTCGATGGTCAGCCGCCCCTGCGCCTCCCCGGCCGGCCCAGTCATCGCGTCGCGCGCGTTCACCACGAGGTTCAGCAGCGCGTTCTCCAGCTGGCTCGGGTCGGCCCGCACCGCCCACAGGCCGCCGCCGACCACCAGCTCCATCGCGATGGCCTCGCCGATCGTCCGGCGCAGCATGTCCTCGATGCCCATCAGCACGCGGGCCGGGTCGAGCGGCTCGGGCGCCAGCGGCTGCCGGCGGGCGAAGGCGAGCAAATGCCGGGTCAGCCGGGCGCCGCGGGCAGCACCGGCACGCGCGGCGTCCAGACGCGCCTGAAGCCAAGAATCCTGCCCCTCGCGCGCCACCAGGCGCTTCGACACCAGTTCCAGGTTCGTCGACACGACCTGCAGCAGGTTGTTGAAGTCGTGGGCGACCCCGCCGGTCATCTGGCCCAGCACCTCCATCTTCTGCGCCTGCCGGGCCAGGCTTTCGGCCTGCACGCGGCGGGTGATGTCGGCGACCGCGACCATCTGGCCACCATCGGGCATGGCGGTGCGCCAGATTTCCAGCCGACGGCTGTCCTGCTGCGCCTCCGCGACGACGGCCTGGCCGTGCGGGCGGGGATGGGACAGCAGCGGCGGCTCCAGGCGCTGCGCCGCCGCGAGTTCGGATAGCGGCACCCCGGGACGCACGATCTCGGGCGGCAGGCCGATCGTCGCGGCGAAGCGGCTGTTGCGGAGCACCAGCCGCTCCTCGGGGTCGAACACCGCGACGCCGTCGCGGATGTGCTCCACCGCAGCCTCAAGCTGCGCAGCCGCCAGCCGCTCCCGGCGCTGGGTGTCCAGCAGGCGTGCCCGGCCCAGCAGCAGCGCCAGCACCGCGAGGCCAAGCAGCGTGATTCCCAATGCCGCCGCCGCCTGCATGCCGACGCTGGCCGTGCGCTGGCGGGCCAGCACCGATGCGACCTGGGCCGCGCGCTCGGCCTCGGCGCGGTCCACGATGCGCTGCACGGTCAGGCGGATGTCATCCATCAGGACCTTGCCGTCGTCGGTCAGCACCAGGTCGGTCGCCGCCTGGTGCTGACCGGCATGGGCAAGCTCCACGGTCCGCCCCAGCTCCGCCATCTTGCGCGGCACCAGCTCGCGAAGCGGGGCGGACTCCTCCCGCAGCCAAGGAGTGTCCTTCCCAAGTTCACCCAGGCGGTCCAGCACCAGGGCGACCCGGGCGGCGGCCTGCTGGTAGGGTTCGAGGTAGTACGCCCGGCCGGTCAGCAGGAAGCCGCGCTGCCCGGTCTCGGCGTCCTGCACGGCCGACAGCACCTGCAGCGCGGCGCCGGCCTGGGCGCGCGCGAGCGCGGTGCGCTCGATGGCCGCCCTGATCGACTGGCTGACCTCGCGCTCGAACAGCATGGCCGCGGCCAGCAGCAGCAGCGTCGCCAGCATCAGCCCGGCCGCCTTCCAACGCACCGAGGGCCACGCGCTGAGCAGCCTCAGGCCAGCCACAGCGGCTCCTTCAGCCGGGCGAGGAACGCGGCGTGGCGGGCGAGCGCGTCCGGACCGGGCTGCACCAGCACCGGCGTGCGCGGCCCGGCGAGCTGATAGGCAATGGCGGGGAGCGCGTCGCCGGCGTCCTCGGCCAGCAGCAGCCCACGCTGCCTTCCGCCGGTCAGCTCGATATACACCTCGGCCAGCAGGCGGCAGTCGAGCAGGGCGTTGTGGCTCGTGCGCTCCGACAGGTCGATGCCGAAGCGGCGGCAGAGCGCGTCCAGGTTGTTGGGCAGGCCGGGAAAGCGGGCCTTGGCCATGGCCAGCGTGTCGATCATGCGGGCGCGGTCCAGGGCGGGACGGCGCAGCCGGGCCAGCTCCGCATCGAGGAAGCCGAAGTCGAACGGCGCGTTGTGGGCGACCAACGGAGAGTCGCCCATGAACTCCAGCAGCTCGTCCGCGATCTCGGAGAAGCGCGGCTTCCCCCGCAGGTCCGCGCGGGTCAGGCCGTGCACCCGGCTCGCCTCCGGGTCGATGTCGCGCTCGGGGTCGATGAAGCGGTGGAAGCTGCGGCCCGTCGGCAGGTCGCGCAGCAGCTCCAGGCAGGCGACCTCGATGACGCGGTCGCCGGTCAGGGGATCGAGGCCCGTGGTCTCCGTGTCGAACAGCACCGAACGGCTCAAGGCTGCAGCTCCTGCATCAGGCGTTTCAGGCGGGCAAGCGCATGGTAGCGGGACAACCCCGTCGAAATGATGACATCGGCACGGCGGCGTTTCTCGGCATCGGGCATCTGCCGTGCTATAATGGTATCGATCTGCGCATTCGTCATCTGGCGCCTCGCCCGCACGCGCGCACGCTGCACGGAACGTGGCGCCGAGACCACCAGCACCAGATCGACTCGCCGCTCGCCCCCGGTTTCCAGCAGCAGGGGCACGTCCAGCACCGCCACCCGCCGTCCCGCCCGGCGGGCGCGGGCGAGGAACGCCTGCTCGTCCGCGCGGACCATGGGGTGCAGGATGCGCTCCAGCATGCGCATCGCGGCCGGGTCCGGGACGGCGATGGCACGGAGCGCCGCGCGGTCCACGGCGCCGTCCCGGACCGCGCCCGGGAACG
>CAHJXG010000239.1 GCA_903644035.1 Rhodospirillales bacterium | reverse complement strand
CGCAGCGCGCCGGCGGCAGGACAGGGGCAGGGCCGTCGATGGCGCCCGCGAGCACCATGGCCGCCAGCAGCGCGTCGGCGTCCGCCGCCGCCAGCGTGCGGCTCACATCCGCCTCTCCCCGCAGCTCCACGGTGACGGCGCAGCACGCCAGCGGGATCGGGTGCCCGGGAAAGCGGCCCTGCAATTGCAGCCAGGGACCGCTGCACGCCTCGTCGAACGGCTGCCCGCCCGACTCCGACGCCAGCAGCAGCGCCCGCGCGCCGAGCAGCGCGGCCAACGGCCCGACCTGCTCCGCCAGCGGCGTCAGGGTGTAGAGGTGAACCGCGCCCTCGTTCTCGCAATGCAGGTCGAGCACCAGGTCGGCGTCGAGCGCCAGGCCGAGCAGGGTGCGCTTCAGGTGCGCCGCCGGGGTCACCGCGACCGACGATGCGTTCGCATGCAGCAGGGCCGCGCGGACCAGCGCCGCGTTGGCCCCGGCGCCGTCGGTCAGCCCGTCGGACACGGCCCGGGCCACGCCATCCACCAAGGCGGGATAGCCGCGGTTGAAGTTGGCCCCGTCGGCCAGGTCGAACCGCCCGAGCAGCCCGCCCATCACCCGCTGCGACAAGCCGATCGGGTTCGCCAGCGGCACCACGACGACCTCGCCGACGACGCGGCCCGCGTCGTCATGGGCCTGCAACCGCCCGATCAGGTGGTGCGCCACCAGCATGCCCGGCGGCTCGTCCGCGTGCAGCCCCGCCTGCACATAGACCTTCGGCCGCGCGCCGGGCCGCCCGAACCGCCGCACCGTCAGCGTCTGCGCCGTCCCCGGCGCCGTGCCGCCGATCGGCAGGCTCTCCGCCGTCACGCGACGGCGCGCAGGTCGAGCGTGCGCGGATGCTCCGGGGACACGCTGACCAGCGGCTCCTCCATCGGGCCCGGCGTGTGCCCGATGGCCAGGAAGCGGGCGCGGCGCCGGGCCTCCGCCTCGTTCGCGTTGACCGGAAAGCTGTCGTAGCTGCGCCCGCCGGGATGGGCGACGTGGTGCGACATGCCGCCCAACGAGCGCCCGGTCCAGCGGTCGTACACATCGAACACCAGCGGGACCTGCGCCGAGATGTTGGGATGCAGCGCCGCCGCCGGGTCCCAGGCCTTGAAGCGCACGCCGCCCACGAACTCGCCCTCCGTGCCGGTGGGGCTGAGCGGCACCGCGGCGCCGTTGCAGGCCAGCACGAACCGCTCCGGCTCCCAGCCGGTCACCCGCGCCTGCACCCGTTCCACGGAGCTGTCGACGTAGCGCACGGTGCCGCCGACGCCCGCGGTCTCCCCCAGCGCGTGCCAGGGTTCCAGCGCGTGGCGCAGTTCCACGGTGGCGCCATGCACCGCGACCTCGCCGATGACGGGGAAGCGGAACTCGAAGTGCGGCCGGTACCAGACGGGGTCGAGCTTGGTGCCGTAGGACGACAGCTCCTCCACGGCATCCAGCAGGTCCTGCCAGACGAAGTGCGGCAGCAGGAAATCGTCATGCACCCGTGTGCCCCAGCGCACCAGGCGCCGCTCGTACGGGAAGCGCCAGAAGGCGGCGACGGCGGCCCGCATCAGCAGCATCTGCGCCACCGACATGCGCGCGTGCGGCGGCATCTCGAAGGCGCGGAACTCGACGAGGCCCAGGCGGCCGGAGGAGCTGTCGGGCGAATACAGCTTGTCGATGCAGAACTCGGTCCGGTGCGTGTTGCCGGTCATGTCGGTCAGGATGTTGCGGAGCATCCGGTCCACCTGCCACGGTGCCGGCGCTTCCCCCGGCCGGATGTGGCGGAAGGCCACTTCCAGCTCGCGCAATGCGTCCTGCCGGGCCTCGTCGATGCGGGGGTGCTGGCTCATCGGGCCGATGAACAGGCCGCTGAACAGGTAGGACAGGCTCGGGTGGTTGTGCCAGAAGCCGAGCAGCGACTTCAGCAGGTCCGGGCGGCGCAGGAACGGGCTGTCCTCCGGCGTCATGGCGCCCATGACGACGTGGTTGCCGCCGCCGGTGCCGACGTGGCGGCCATCGACCATGAACTTCTCGGCCGTCAGCCCGACATGCCGCGCCTGCTCGTAAAGCTGCTCGGTGCGCGTCACCAGCTCGTCCCAGCTTCGCGCCGGGTGGATGTTGACCTCCATGACGCCGGGGTCGGGCGTGACCGAGAAGGTGAGCAGCCGGCGGTCGTAGGACGGCTTGTAGCCCTCCAGCACCACGGGGCGGCCGAGGTCGGCGGCGGTGGCCTCGATGGCTGCGACCAGCGCCAGCCAGTCCTCGGCGGCCGGCAGCGGGGGCAGGTAGAGATACAGCAGCCCGCCGCGCGCCTGCACCGTCATGGCGACGCGGATGCCGCGCCCGGGGCGGCCGTCGCCGGTGGCGGCCAGCATCGCGTCGCGGGTCGGCAGCGGCCCCTGCAGCTCGAACGGGTCCGGTTCCGGCTCCTCCTCGATCTCCGAGGGGTCGACCCAGGGCAGGCTGTTCAGCGGCAGCCGCACGCCGGCGGAGGCGTCGCCCGGCACCAGGAACAGCTTGCCCTCCCGCAGCACCCAGCGCTCGGTCGTCCAATGCCGCGCCCCGCGCCGTCCGGCCCGGCGCAGCGGCAGCACGCTGCCGACCGGCTGGTCCAGCCCCTGGTTGAACACCCGGATGATGCGCGCGCGCTCGACGGGGTCGCGGGACTCCGCCGCCTCCGCCACGATGTTGGCGGGCATCCGGGCCTCGCGCATCAGGAAATACGGCTGGTCCTCGTAGGCGCGCTGCACCGCCTCGGGATCGACGCGGAGGCGCCGTGCCACCGCCAAGGCGAAGCCGTGCGCCGTGTCGGCGTCGGCGTCGCCCGTTGCTGTGTCGGGATCGGCGAGCAGCGCCGGGTCCGACCAGACGGCCTCCCCATCCTGCCGCCACGTGACGTTCAGCGCCCAGCGCGGCAGCTGCTCGCCGGGGTAGTGCTTGCCGATGCCATACTGCACCGCGGCCCCCGGCGCCCAGAGCGGCAGCAGGCGCTGCAGCAGCCGCCCGGCCTCCCGCCGCTTGGTGGGACCCAGCGCATCCACCGTCCACTCCGCCCCCTCCGCGTCATCGACCGAGACGAAGGTCGGCTCGCCCCCCATGGTCAGGCGCAGGTCCTCGGCGGTGAGCGTGCGGTCCACCTCGGCGCCGGCGGCCAGGATCGCCTGCCACTGTGCGTCGCCGTAGGGCCGGGTGACGCGCGGCACCTCGTTGACGCGGGTGACCGTCATCTCGACCTCGAAGGTGGTCTCCGCCGGCTCCATCAGGCCGGAGATCGGCGCGGCCGACGTCGGCTCGGGGCTGGCGGCGAGCGGGATGTGGCCCTCGCCGGCCATCAGGCCGGAGGTGGCATCGAGGCCGATCCAGCCCGCGCCCGGCAAGTACGCCTCCGCCCAGGCGTGCAGGTCGGTGAAGTCGGCGGTCGGACCCTCCGGCCCGGTCAGCGACCGGATGTCCGGCGCCAGCTGGATCAGGTAGCCCGACACGAAGCGGGCGGCGTAGCCCAGGTGGCGCAGCGCGTGCACCAGCAGCCAGGCGGAATCCCGGCACGACCCCTGCGCCTCCGTCAGCGTGCGCTCCGGGTCCCACACGCCCGGCTCCATGCGGACGATGTAGCCCACGCGCTCCTGCACCCGGCGGTTCAGGTCCACCAGCATGTCGATGGTCCGGCGCGGGTTGCGCGGCACGTCGGCGATCAGTGCCGACAGCAGCGGGCCGGTCGGGTCCAGCTTCCGGAAGGGCGCCAGCTCCTGTTCCAGCATCGGGTCGTAGCGGAACGGCCACTCCTCCGCCTCCGGCTCCAGGAAGAAGCCGAAGGGGTTGATGGTGGCCATGTCGGCGATGAGGTCCACCGTGACCTCGAACTGCGTCACCGGGTCCGGGAACACCACGCGGGCCAGGAAATTGCCCTGCGGGTCCTGCTGCCAGTTGACGAAGTGCGGCTCCGGCTTGACCGTCAGCGAGTACGACAGGATCGGCGTCCGGGTCTGCGGCGCCGGGCGCAGCCGGATGGTCTGCGGGCCGAGCTTCACCGCGCGGTCGTAGCGGTAGCTGGTCCGGTGCACCAGGGCGGCGTGGATGCTCATGCGGCGTAAGCCATGACGGAACTGTGCATCGCAATACCATCGCCGCGTCAAACCGGGGGCGCAAGGCCCGCGTCTGGTCCCGCCGCCGGCCGTTACGGCTGCGTCGCCGTGCCCGCCGGCAGCGCGCCCGGCACGCCGAGCCGTCCCAGCCCGGGCAGCTTGATCGCCGGCTGCCGGATGTCCAGCCCTGCGACCGCGCCGAGGATGTTGACCTCGATCCCCTCCACCCATCCGACGGTCAGCCCGGCATAGCCGCCCAGGCTCAGCCGCAGCCCGGTGCCGGAGGAGGTCCGGCGCAGCCAGCGCCCGTCATAGGGATAGTCCTTGCCGACCGCGGTGGGCGGTAAGCTGACCCGGATTTCCGGCACCGCGTCCAGCACGGCGGCGACGAAGGTGTTGGAGTTCGGGCCGGGCCAGGCGCGGTAGTCGCCGTAGTTGCGGAACGTGTAGGCCGCGATCGCCCCCTGCATGCGCGGGATCAGCGCCGCGGCGGCGGGGCCGTCCGCCGCGAACACCAGCAGCGGCACCCGGCCGAACCAGCGCCCGTCCGCCACGAAGCCGTTCACCCGGATCGGATCGCCCCAGGCGGTGTAGTCGTAGCGGGTGTAGGCGCTGTCGCCCTCCGGCTTGAACACGATCCAGCAATGCGTGGCGAAGATGCCGCGCCATCGCACCGTCTGCGCGGCGAACACCCGCACCACCGCGGGGCGCCCGGGCGTTTCGGGCAGCAGCCCGGCGCTGGATCGGTCCGCCGTGCGCCACCCCTCGCCGGTGCCGTCCAGGCAGTAGCGGCAGGCCGCCACGCCGAGCGGCAGCAGGAACAGCAGGGCGAACAGCAGCAGGCAGGTCTTCAGGGCGGCAGGCACGCCTGCGAGATGCGGTGCCGGCGGGCCATGCGCAACCCGCCGGGACGGCCATCAAGATGATCGTTGCGAAATAATTTCGTTAATGACATGCTACATATCTCCGCTGCGCCGATCATGGAAAAGGGAGCCGTCGTTGCGCGTCCTGTTCCTGCACCAGAACGCGCCGGGCCAGTTTCGCCACCTGGCCCCGCACCTCGCCGAGGATCCGGCCAACGAGGTGGCGTTCCTCGCCGAGCGCCGGGTCGCGGCGCCCGGGCGGGTCCGCTGGCTGCGCTATCCCGCGCCGGAGCCGCCGGGGATTGCGACGCACCACTACCTCCATCGCATGGAGGGCAACGTGCGCCGGGGGCAGGCCGTGGTGAGGGCGTGCCTGGACCTCCGCGAGGAGGGCTTCACCCCGGACGTGGTGGTGGCGCACGCCGGCTGGGGGGAGACGATGTTCCTGCGCGAGGTGCTGCCGCGGGCCGCCATCCTGTCCTATTGCGAGATGTTCTACCGCGGGGAGGGCCAGGACACCGGCTACGTCCCGGAGACGGCGCTGGACCTCGACGGGCGCTGCCGGCTGCGGGTGTGGAACGCGGACCTGCTGACTGCGCTGGACCTGATGGACCGCGGCGTCGCGCCGACCGCATGGCAGCGCGCGCAGCACCCGACCTGCTTCCAGTCGCGCATCGCCGTCGTGCATGACGGGGTGGACACGGCGGAGGTCGCGCCGGACCCGCACGCCCGGTTCGCCCTGCCGGACGGGCGGGTGCTGGGCGCAGGCGACGAGGTCGTGACCTTCGTCGCCCGCCACCTGGAGCCGGTACGCGGCTTCACCGTGCTGATGCGCGCCTTGCCCGCCTTGCTGCGCCGCCGGCCCGGCGCCCAGGTGGTCATCTGCGGCGAGGATGGCGTGAGCTACGGCCGTCCGCCGGCGGATGGCGGCACTTGGCGCGCGGCGATGCTGCGGGAGGCGGCGGTCGATCCGGCCCGCGTCCACTTCGTGGGCCGCCTCGCCCGGCGGGACTACCTGGCGCTGATCCAGGTGTCCGCGCTCCACCTCTACCTGACGGTGCCCTTCGTCCTGTCATGGTCCTGCACCGAGGCGCTGGCTGCCGGGTGCCTGCTGCTCGGCTCGGACGTGGCGCCGGTGCGGGAGGTGCTGCGGGACGGGGTGAACGGCTTCCTGGTCGATGGGCGCGACCCGGAGGCGGTGGCAAGCCGGGCCGCGGACCTGCTGGCGCAGCGGGCGTCGCTGGGGCCGGTGCGGGACCGCGCCCGCGCCTCGGCGGTGCAGCATTTCGACCTGCGCCACTGCCTGCGCCAGCAGTCGCGCCTCATCCAGGAGATCGCGCCATGATCACGGACCGGCCGGACCGACTCTTTGTTGCGCCGCACAAATCCAGCGTTGCCGTGGCGTCAATTCGGCCGCGAGCGTTCGATCCCAGTGACAGCGCCGCTATTTGGCCGTGCAATCCCGCCAACCAGGATCAATTGTTAATTAATCGGAAAAATCAACTCAAAGTAGAGTTGACGAATTCGTGAGAAAACAGGTAGCTTGAGTCCGTCGGACGGTCTCGAGCAGTCCCGGCGCAGTCCGAAAACAGGAGAGCGAAATGGCGACGATACCCGGTGGCAGTTTCATCGTAGATACGGCAAATCACGCCATGCTGACCGGCACGGCCGGTGACGACCAATTCTTTCTCTCACACAATGCCAGCAACGCGAGCGGCGGCAACGGTGACGATTTCTTCAATCTACTCGGCAACAACAACTCGGTGGATGGCGGTGCAGGGCAGGACGTCATCGATGATGGCGGGAACCATAACATCCTGAGCGGCGGTGCCGGCAATGATGTCATCGACACGTATGGGTCGGGCTATGACACTCTGCTCGGCGGCGGCGGCAACGACACGTTGATCGCGGGCGGCAACCACAACTTCCTCAGCGGCGGCACGGGCAACGACTACCTGCAAGGCGGGAGCGGCCAGGACACGCTGATCGGCGGGTCCGGCAACGACGTCCTGCACGCCGGCAGCGGCAACGAGATGCTGATCGGCGGCTCCGGCACCACGACCATGCTGTCGGGCGCCGGCAACGACATGATGATCGGCGGCAGCGGCCAGGACACCTTCGTGTTCAACAGCAACGGCGGCCAGAACGTCGTGATGGGCTTCAACGACGGCGACATGCTGCAGATCCAGCAGAACATCAACGGCCTGGCGATCAGCTCCGCGGCCGACGTCGCCGCGCACGTCCAGGACAACGGCGGCAACGCCGTCATCAGCCTGGGCAACGAGACGATCACCCTGATCGGGGTGAAGGCCGAAGATATCCAGAACAACCCGTCTGGCTACTTCACGATCCACTGACCGTCCGGCCCATGACAAGCCGGGGCCGCCTCGCCAGGCGGCCCCGGCATCCTTTCGCCCGCCAGCCCAGGGATCCCGGCCATGCTGCTTCGTGACCTGACGCATGACATCCTGCCGCCACGGGCGGCCCTGCTCTCGGATGACGTGATGCTGATGGTCCTGCCGCATGGCGCGGGGGGCGCCACGGCCGCGCCGCCCGGCATCACGCCGCCCTACGGCACGGTGGCCGTCCACGGCGCGGCCGGGCCGTGCCGCATCGCCGCCATGC
>CAHJXG010000238.1 GCA_903644035.1 Rhodospirillales bacterium | reverse complement strand
GACCAGCTTGGCGGACCCGATGCCGCCGCCCGGCTCACCGGCGTGGGCACGGAGGCGGTCCGCAAGTGGCGGCAGTCCCGCGCCGTCCCGAGCAAGCACTGGGCCGCGGTGATCGCCGCCACCGGCTTGCCGCTCTCTGCCCTGTCGGGCGTCCCAACCCAGGAGGCCCCCATGCCCGAACCCGTCACCGTCGCGGCCGAGCCGCCGGACGGCGCCACCGCCGCCCTCGTGCTGGGGGATGGCACGGTGTTCTGGGGCCGCGGCTTCGGCGCCCACACCCACGGAGCTGGCGGCGGGCGCGTCGGCGAGGTCTGCTTCAACACCGGCATGAGCGGCTATCAGGAGACGCTGACCGACCCGTCCTACGCGGGCCAGATCATCACCTTCACCTTTCCGCACATCGGCAACACTGGCTGCAACAGCGAGGACCTGGAGGCCGCCACCATCGCCGCCCTGGGCCTCGTGGTGCAGCAGGACGTGACGGAACCCAGCAACTGGCGCTCCACCCAGACGCTCGACGCCTGGCTGCGCTCCTGCGGCGTGCCCGGCATCGCCGGCGTCGATACCCGGGCACTCACGATCCGCATCCGCGACGCCGGCGCGCCGCACGGGGTGATCGCCTACCCCGCCGATGGCCGCTTCGACCTTCCGGCGCTGCAGGCGCAGGCGCGGGACTGGCCGGGCCTCGCGGGCATGGACCTCGCGCTCCAGGTGAGCTGCACGCAGACCTACACCTGGGAGGAAGGCACCTGGGCCTGGCCGGACCGCCATGACACCCCGCCGCACCGGCATCACGTCGTCGCCGTGGATTACGGCGCGAAACGCAACATCCTGCGCAGCCTGGCCGCCGCCGGGTGCCGGGTGACGGTGGTGCCGGCGACGGCGACGGCCGAGGACATCCTGCGCCACGCGCCCGACGGCGTGTTCCTGTCGAACGGCCCCGGCGACCCCGCCGCGACCGCCGCCTACGCCGTGCTGGCGATCCAGGGCGTCCTGCAGCGCGGCGTGCCGATGTTCGGCATCTGCCTGGGCCACCAGTTGCTGGCGCTGGCCCTGGGCGGGCGCACCTACAAGCTCGACCGCGGCCACCGCGGCGCGAACCAGCCGGTGAAGGACCTGGCGACCGGGCGCGTCGAGATCACCGCGCAGAACCACGGCTTCGCCGTGGAGGACAGCAGCCTGCCGCCCGGCGTGCGCATCACCCACGTCAGCCTGTTCGACGGCAGCAACGAGGGCATCGCCTGCGACGACCGGCCCGCGTTCAGCGTGCAGTACCATCCCGAGGCCAGCCCGGGGCCGGCGGACAGCCAGCATCTGTTCCGGCGGTTCGTCGCGATGATGGAGGGGGTGTAGCCATGCCCAAACGCAGCGACATCCGCTCCATCCTCATCATCGGCGCCGGCCCCATCGTCATCGGCCAGGCCTGCGAGTTCGACTACTCCGGCGCCCAAGCCTGCAAGGCGCTGCGGGCGGAGGGCTACCGGGTGATCCTGGTCAACTCGAACCCGGCCACCATCATGACCGACCCGGGCCTCGCGGACGCCACCTACATCGAGCCGATCACGCCGGACATCGTTGAGAAGATCATCATCCGCGAGAAGCCGGACGCGCTGTTGCCGACCATGGGCGGGCAGACCGCGCTCAACACGGCGATGCGGCTCCATGCCAACGGCGCGCTGGCCCGGCACGGCGTCGAGCTGATCGGCGCCAAGGCCGACGTGATCGACCGCGCGGAGGACCGCCTCAAGTTCCGCGACGCCATGAGCGAGATCGGCCTCGAAAGCCCGCGCAGCGCCATCGCCCACAGCATGGCGGAGGCGCGCGAGGCGCTCGCCATGACCGGGCTGCCCGCCGTCATCCGCCCGAGCTTCACCCTGGCCGGCACCGGCGGCGGCATCGCCTACAACCGCGAGGAGTTCGAGCAGATCGTGGCCGGCGGCCTCGACGCCAGCCCGACGGACGAGGTGCTGATCGAGGAGAGCGTGCTCGGCTGGAAGGAATACGAGATGGAGGTCGTGCGCGACAGCGCCGACAACTGCATCATCGTCTGCGCCATCGAGAACGTCGATCCCATGGGCATCCACACCGGGGACAGCGTGACCGTCGCCCCGGCGCTCACGCTCACCGACAAAGAATACCAGATGATGCGCGACGCCAGCATCGCCTGCCTGCGCAAGATCGGCGTCGATACCGGCGGCTCCAACGTGCAGTTCGCGGTGAACCCGGCGGACGGGCGGCTCGTGGTCATCGAGATGAACCCGCGGGTGTCGCGCTCCTCGGCGCTCGCGTCCAAGGCGACGGGCTTTCCCATCGCCAAGATCGCGGCCAAGCTCGCGGTCGGCTACACGCTCGATGAGCTTGCCAACGACATCACGTCCGTCGTTGTCGACGGCAAACGCGTCGGGTCGACGCCCGCGAGCTTCGAGCCGACCATCGACTACGTCGTCATCAAGATCCCCCGGTTCACGTTCGAGAAATTCCCCGGCACCCCGGCCCTGCTGACCACCAGCATGAAGTCGGTGGGCGAGGCCATGGCCGTCGGCCGCAGCTTCGCGGAGGCCCTGCAGAAGGGCCTGCGCAGCATGGAGACGGGCTTCCACGGCCTCGACCCGGTGGAGCCGCCGGGCGATGGCGGGCATGATGCGTTCCGCGCCGCGCTGTCCACGCCGCGCCCGGACCGGCTGCTGATGGCGGCGCAGGCGCTGCGGGCGGGGCTGTCGGTCGAGGACATCCACGACGCCTGCAAGTTCGACCCGTGGTTCCTCCGCCAGCTGGAGCGAATCGTGCAGGCGGAGCGCGAGGTGGCGGCCGCTGGGCTGCCGGGCCAGGCCACGGCGATGCGCCGGCTGAAGGCG
>CAHJXG010000237.1 GCA_903644035.1 Rhodospirillales bacterium | reverse complement strand
AGCGCCGGGACCGGCATCGTCCGCCCGTCCGCCAGCGTCACCTCCACCATGGCGCCGGGCGTCGCGAGCTGCGGGTCGTGCAGCAGGTCCTCGGGCCGCATCACCGGGGAGAAAGGCAGGCGCGCCGCCTCGCACCGCGCGCTGGCCTCGGCCCGGGTCAGGCCGCGGAACAGGTCGCGCAGCGCCGGCATGAACCGGTCGCGCGCGCCGACCCGCAGCGGATTGGTCGCGAGCGCCGGGTCGGCGAGCAGGTCCGGCAGGACGAAGGCGTCGCAGAAGGCGCGCCACTGGGTGTCGCTCACCACGCCGACGAAGATCTGCTCGGCATCCGCCGTCTCGAACACGTCGTATACCGCCCAGGCGGAGAGCCGCGCGGGCATCGGCGCCGCCGGCTTGCCCGTCACCGCGAACTGCGCCATGTGCGTCGCGACCAGGAAGGCGTTGTTCTCGAACAGCGCGCTCTGCACAAGCTGCCCGCGCCCGGTGCGCCCGCGCTCGATCAACGCGGCCAGGATGCCCATGGCGGCGAACATGCCGCCCATGATGTCGTTCACCGACGCGCCCGCGCGCAGCGGCCGGCCCGGCGGCCCCGTCATGTAGGCGAGGCCGCCCATCATCTGCACGACCTCGTCCAGCGCGGCCCGCTTCTCGTAGGGACCCGGCAGGAACCCCTTGAGCGAGCAGTAGATCAGGCCCGGGTGATCCGTCCTCAGCGCCTCGTAGCCGAGGCCCATGGCGTCGAGGCCGCCCGGGCGGAAGTTCTCCGTCACGACGTCGGCGCCCTGGATCAGGCGCTTCGCAAACGCGAGGCCCTCCGGCGCCTTCAGGTCCAGCGCCACGCTCCGCTTGTTGCGGTTGAACACCGGGAAGAACCCGGCGCCGGACCCCGGGAGGCGGCGGGTGTTGTCGCCGGCCCCGACCGGTTCCACCTTGATCACGTCGGCGCCCAGGTCGCCCAGCACCAGGCCAGAGCTGGGTCCCATGATCATGTGCGAGAACTCGATGACCCGGACGCCCTCCAGCGGCAGCGCGGCGCTCATGCCGCCATCCTCGCGGCGGCAGGCGCGAAGCCCCTGGGCAGCCCGGCCTCGGCCACGTGGCCATAGAGCGGCTCGCCGGGCAGGCCCTCCGCGACCAGGGCGCGCGCGGCGAGCAGCCGCGCCATGTCGATGCCGGTGCGCAGGCCCATCGCCTCCAGCATGAACACCAGGTCCTCGGTCACGATGTTGCCGGTCGCGCCGGGCGCGTAGGGGCAGCCGCCCAGGCCGCCCTGGGACGAGTCGAAGGTCGTGACCCCGGCCTCCAGCGCCGCCACGACGTTCGCCAGGCCCTGGCCGCGCGTGTTGTGGAAATGCGCCCCGCCAGCCTTGCCGCCCAGCTCCTGCCGCAGCCGCGTGAACATGCGCCTGACCTGGGCCGGGTTGCCGTAGCCGGTCGTGTCGGACAGGCCCACGGTGTCGGCGCCGGCGTCTGCCAGCATCACGGCCATGCGGATCACCCAATCCTCCGACACCGGCCCCTCGATGGTGCAGCCGAAGGCGGTGGAGATGCCGACCTCGATATGGGGGCGGCGTCCGGCGGGCAGGCTATCGCGCAACGCGCAGACCCGCCCGACCTCGGTGATTGCGGCCTCGGTGGTCATGCCGATGTTGGCCAGGCTGTGCGCGTGGGAGGCGGAGGGCGGCATCGTCAGCTTGGGCGTGCCGGCCGCGATGGCCCGCTCCGCCCCCTTCAGGTTGGGCACGAGCGCCAGGACCGACACGCCCGGAAGCTGCACCGCCCGCTGCACCACCTCCGCCACGTCCCCCATCTGCGGGAGCCGCTTGGGGGACACGAACGAGCCGACCTCGATCTCGCGCAGCCCGGCCTGGGCCAGGGCGGCGATCCAGCGGTGCTTGACGGCCGTCGGCATGGTGCGCGCGACGCTCTGCAGCCCATCGCGCGGCCCGACCTCGCTGACCATCACGTCGATCTCGCCCGTCGAAACGCTCATTCGGTTTGCTCCCAGCGGCATCGCGGGTTGACCGCGCTCTTTATTTTCTGTAGAACAGAAATGCATTCCACTCTATGGAAACGAGTAGAAAGCTTTGCAAGCCGTTGTCAATAGCTGAGTCGCGACGCCGTGCCGGGAGGCCTGCAATGTCCGCCATCGATCCCGAGGCGCCGAAGCGCCGCGGCCGTCCGCCCGGCCCGGCCCGTACCGCCGGGCCGGCCGCGGAGCAGCGCGTCGATGCCGTCGAGCGCGCCCTGTCGATCCTCGACGCGTTCACGGCAGGGGAGCCGTCGCTGTCGCTGAGCGAGATCTCGGGGCGGACCGGCCTGTATCCCAGCACGGTGCTGCGGCTCGCCGCCTCGCTCGCGCGCTTCGGCTACCTGCATCGGGAGGCGAACGGCCGTTTCAGGCTCGGCCCCACCCCGCTGCGGCTCGGCATCCTCTACCGGGAGGCGTTCCGGATGACCGACTACGTCCGGCCGGTGCTGGCGCGGCTCGTCGAGGAGACCAACGAGACCGCCGCCTTCTACGTGCGGGAAGGCGACAAGCGGATCTGCCTCTACCGGCACCACACCCCGCGGCTGATCCGCCACCATCTGGAGGAGGGCAGCGAGCTTCCGCTCGACCGCGGCGCCAGCGCCCACGTGCTGCTGGCCTTTGGAGATGACGGGCGCGACACGCCCGTCCGCCGCCGCGGCTACGCGGTGTCGCTGGGCGAGCGCGATCCGCAGACGGCGGCGATCGCCGCCCCCGTGTTTAGCCCAGGGCAGCGGCTGGCCGGGGCGCTCGGCATCACCGGCCTGCTCAGCCGTTTCCAGGACGCCGACGTGGACATGCTGGCCCGGGTCGTCCTGGACCAGGCGAACCACCTGAGCCGCATCCTCGGAGGAAGCCCGTTCCAGCAGGCCGATCCGGCCTAGCTGTCCGGTCCCGTCATCGCGTGGCCCGTCCGCAGCGTGGAAGGATGGGCGATCTGCGATGCCGCCTATCAGGGGGCCTCACGGTGTTCCCGTCGCGGCCAGCCCTGTGCGGGCTGTCGAGAGGAGGCTGCGCGCCTCTGCGGCGTCGACGGCAGCGCTGAACCGGTAGCCCTGCCCCTGATCGCACCCCTGCTGACGCAGCATCGTCTCCTGCTCCATGGTCTCCACGCCCTCCGCCGTGACCTTCGCGCCCAGCCCAAGCCCAAGCCCGATGAGCGCCTTCACGATCGTCGCGCTGTCGGCATCGTGCTCCATGCCGTCCACGAAGCTGCGGTCGATCTTGATCTTGTCGGGCTTGAGGGCGCGCAGGTGGTAGAGGCTGGAATAGCCGGTGCCGAAATCATCCAGGGCGATCCGCACGCCGCTGCTGCGGAGTGGACCGAGCACGCGGCGCGCGCCCTCAAGGTCCCGGACGAGTGCGGTTTCGGTGATCTCCAGCTCGATGCGCGAGGGCTCGAACCCCGTTCGCGCGAAGATGGCCATTGCGTTCTGGGCAAAGGTGCCGCTCTGCAGCAGCGCTCCGGAGACGTTGAAGGCAAGGTGCACGGAGGCGGGCCAACCCGCCGCATCCGAACAGGCCTGTTCGAGCAGCTTCTCGCTCAGCAGCCCGATCAGCCCGGTGTCCTCAGCGAGGGGTATGAAACGCGACGGGGAAACGGGTCCCAAGGTCGGGGAGGTCCACCGTGCGAGCGCCTCGAATCCCACGACCCCGCCATGCTCGATGTCGACGAGCGGCTGATAGAAGGACTGGATCTCGTTCCGGTCGATGGCCAGCCGAAGCTCACGTTCAAGGATGTCGCGCTCGCGGATGTGGGCGTCCATCCCCGCCTCGAAGAAGCGCACCGCCGATGGGGCGAGAGCCTTCTCCGACTTGGCGCGATACAGCGCGATGTCGGCCTTGCGCATCAGCTCGTCCGGGTCGCTGCCGTCCTGCGGCATCAGGCTGATGCCGAGCGCCACCCCGAGCCTGTGCTCCGCGCCGCCCGCCGTGATCGGGGTTTCGAAGGCCTGCATGACGCGCAGCGCCAGGCTCATGGCCGCCTCGCCGCCATGGACCTGGAGGGACAGGACGGCGAACTCGTCTCCACCGAGACGAGCGACCAGATCACCGTCGCGCATGGCACGGTTCAATCGTGCCCCGACGTGGATCAGAACCTCGTCGCCCGCGGCGTGCCCGTAGACGTCGTTGACCCGCTTGAAGCCGTTCAGATCCATCAGCAGGAGCGTGTGGCTGGCATCGGCGCCGGGCGGCAGCTCGGTCGCGGCCTTGAGCGCCTCGTCGAAGTGCCTGCGGTTCGGCAGGCCGGTCAGCACGTCGTTGAACGCCAGCGTTCTCGCTTCCCGCTCAGCGACGATGCGGCGCCGGTTCTCCCTGCGGGCTTCCAGAAGGCGGCGATACGAGAACACCATCAAGCCGCTGCAAAACAACGCGAGAACGGCGAGGGCCTCGTTGAGGTTAATCGTTTGATCAACGGTGGGCGCGGCCAGCGCATGGGAGAACAACTCGAAGTGGCGGACATAGATGAGGGCCGACACGACAACGATGAAAAGGACGAGGCCGTCGATGAGCTTTTCCTTGTTGAGGGACAGCCAGATCCTTGTTCGAGCCACTATGGAGGTGCGATGCACGTGATCTTCCCCGCCGATTTCCCCGATCGAATCCCGATCTCCGTGTACAGCAGGGCGCCGCCTGAACGTTACGAAAAAGCATCGCTCTCCACCTTGATCAGGCCGCGCCTTCACTCCTTTGGCATCAGCTTGCGCTGGCGGTCGAAGATGCAGCACGGTTCCGAATGGCTGAAACCATCCCGGCACGTCGCACCAACCTCCACGGGATCGCCTGGGCGTGACGGCAAGGCGCTACCTTGACCAGAAGCTTCGCCTTCAGCACCTGCGGGCCGTCGATGCCATGGAGAGGCATGGCAGCCTGCTGAAAGCCTCTGCCGCCCTCGGTGCGAGCCAGCCCGCCCTGACCAAGAGCCTGCACGAGGCCGAGGACATCCTGCAGCTCCGGCTGTTCGACCGGCACCCGCGCGGCGTGCGCCCGACCGAGGCCGGCACGGTGTTCGTGCGCTCGGCCCGGCGCATCCTCGCCGAGTTGCGCCGGCTGGACGAGGAGCTTGACGAGATGTCCAGCCTCGGGGGCGGAACCCTGGCCATCGGGGCGCTTCCCGTGGCGGCCGCGGGTGTGCTGCCTGGGGTGCTGACACGGCTCAAGGCCGCTCATCCGAGGATCAAGATGCGGCTGCAGCAGGGGCGCTTGGAGGAGCTGCAGCCGCTTCTTGCGTCCGGTGAGATCGAATTGATCGTGGGGCGGCTGTATGAGCCGGCCGTGCCGGACGGCTACGAGCGGGAGCCGCTGTGGACCGAGCCGATCTCCATCCTGGCCCGGGCCGGGCACCCGATCTTCTCCCAGGCGGTGACGGTGGACGCGCTGCGCCGCCACGATCTCGCCTTGCCCACCATCACCCAGCGCGTCGGTCAGGAGATCGAGCACCTGCTGGCCCTGCTCGGGATCGACCCGGCCGCGGCCCTGCGCTCCAGCTCCTACGGCTTCATCCGCGAGATGCTGCACGGCACCGACATGCTCTCGGTCATGCCGCGCCTGATGATGGTCGGGGACCTGCTGAGGGGCACGCTGCGCGTGGTGCCGCTGCCCATTCCGGCGCCGGACCGGCCGGCCGGGCTGATCCAGTTGCGGGGGCGTGCGCTGTCGGGGGCAGGCCAGGCGTTCGCGGCCGGCCTTCGCGTCTACGTGGCCGAGATCACGGACCGCGGCATCGCATCACCTATAACCAACGGCGATAGCCAGGACGAGAAAGACGATACGACGGGCAGGGTCGCGCGGGGGTAGGACAGGCCACCAACGCAGGCGCCGAACCAACGGCCATTGCAGGGAGGAACCGCCCGATGCCCGCCATGTCAGGCGCAGGACCGTCCGCGACCGTGGACATCAAGGCTTTCATCGACTCCCGGCCGATCTCGGCGTTCCAGTGGTTCCTGGTCGCCATGTGCTTCCTGGTCGTCGCCGCCGACGGCATGGACGTGGCCATCATGGGCTTCGTCACCCCGTCCATCCTGCAGGAATGGGACATCTCGCGGCCGGCCTTCGGCCTGGTGCTGAGCGCCGCCCCGTTCGGCCTGGTGATCGGGGCGCTGGTCGCCGGGCCGTCCTCGGACCGGTTCGGGCGCAAGCCCGTCCTGATCGCGTCCATCCTGCTGTTCGGGGCACTGACGCTCCTGGCCGCCTATGCAACCTCGCCAGCCGAGATGGCCGTCCTGCGCCTGCTGGCCGGCATGGGCATGGGCGCCGCGATGCCGAACGCCACGACGCTGCTCTCGGAATACGTGCCGCAGCGTCGGCGGTCGCTGATGATCACCGTCATGTTCACCGGGTTCAACCTGGGTTCGGCGGCCATCGGCTTCGCCGCGGCGTCGCTGATCCCGGCCTATGGCTGGCGCTCCGTGATGGTGCTCGGCGGCCTGGTGCCGCTGGCCCTGGTGCCGCTGCTGCTCGTGTTCCTGCCGGAGTCCGCGCGGCTGCTGGCCCTGCGCGGGGCGGCGTCCTCCAGGATCGCCGCGGTCCTGAGCCGCGTGACGGCCCACCGCTTCGGCGGCGGCGAGGTCTTCGTCACGGCCGAGCCGCCGCTGCCGAGCCGCAAGCCCATCGGCATCATCTTCGCGCGCGGCTACGGGGCGACCACCGTGTCGCTCTGGGTCACCTACTTCATGGGCCTGCTGGTCATCTATCTGCTGACCGGATGGCTGCCGACCATCATGAAGGATGCCGGCCTGTCCATCTCCACGGCCGCGAACGTGACGGCGATGTTCCAGATCGGCGGCACCGTGGGCGCCATCGCCGTCGGCTGGACGATGGACCGCGTGCGGCCGGCCTTCGTGATCGGCGCGGCCTACCTGTGCGGCGGCCTGTGCGTGCTGGCCCTGTCGCTGGTGGGCGTGCTGTCGCCGGGACTGGCCGCGCTGGTGTTCTCCGCCGGGTTCTGCATGAGCGGCGCGCAGACCGGGCTGAACGCCTATGCGCCGGGCTGCTACCCGACGATGGCACGGGCGACGGGCGTCAGCTGGATGCTGGGGATCGGGCGCTTTGGCAGCATCCTCGGCTCGGCCATCGGCGGCGCGCTCCTGGGGCTTGGCTGGGGCTTCGGCGCGATCCTCGCCGTGCTGGCGGTGCCGGCCGTCTGCGCCGCGGCCGCCATCATGTCCACGCATGTTGGCCGCGCCGGGGCCAGCTCGCCAGCGGCCGTGCACTGACCCGGCCCGCCAGCAGGAGGACGACCATGGTGCATGATGAACCCTGCATGGATGTGGCCCATCTCGGCCATGTCGAGCTGCTGACGCCCAAGCCCGAGGAGTCGCTGCGCTTCTTCGTGGATGTCCTGGGGATGACGGAGAGCGGGCGCCGGGGCGACTCCGTGTTCCTCCGCGGCTGGGACGACTACGAGCGGTATTCCCTCCAGCTGACGGGGTCGCACACGTCGGGCCTCGGCCACGCCGCGTTCCGCGCGCGCAGCCCGCAGGCCCTGGCCCGGCGGGTCGCCGCCCTGGAACAATCGGGGCTGGCCGAGGGCTGGCACGAGGAGCTGGGCCACGGCCCGGCATACCGGTTCCGCGACCCGGACGGGCACATGTTGGAACTCTACTACGAGACGGAGTGGTACGAGGCGCCCCCCGCGCTGCGCCCCGCGCTCAAGAACCAGGCGCAGCGCTTCCCGGCCCGCGGCGTCAGTGTCCGCAGGCTCGACCACTTCAACGGCCTCTGCGCCGACGTGAGCGCCAACCGCGAGTTCTTCGAGCAGTACCTGGGCTTCCGCCTGACCGAGCAGATCGTGCTGGACGACGGGACGGAGGCCGGCATGTGGCTGACTGCGACCAACAAGAGCTACGACTTCGCCTACACCCGCGAGGCGCACGGCGTGCGCGGCCGGTTCCATCACGTCACCTTCGCGCTGGACAGCCGCGAGGAGATCCTGCGCGCGGCCGACGTGTTCCTGGAGCACGGGGTGTTCATCGAGACCGGGCCGCACAAGCACGCGGTCCAGCAGACCTTCTTCCTCTATGTCTATGAACCCGGCGGCAACCGGGTGGAGCTGGCCAACGCCGGCGCGCGCCTGGTGCTGGCGCCGGACTGGAAGCCGATCACCTGGACGGAGGCGGAACGCAGGAAGGGCCAGGCTTGGGGCCTGCAGACCATCAGGAGCTTCCACACCCA
>CAHJXG010000236.1 GCA_903644035.1 Rhodospirillales bacterium | reverse complement strand
GGTTGCGCGGCGCGCCCAGCACCGCGACGCCGGCGCCCAGCGCCTCCGCCACCGCCGCCACCTGCCGCATATGCTCGGAGAGGGCCTCGAACGCCGCCGGGTCGGCCAGCAGCTGCACGTCCGGCCGCCCGAACAGGATCGCCTGCAAGGAGCAGACCCGCAGCCCCGCATCCCCGACCTGGGTCCGGTAGCCCCGCGCCGCGGCAGGGTCCAGCCGGTCCCACTCGGCGATCCGGGTGGGCGCCACCTCGACGCCCTCGACGCCGAGCCGGGACAGCAGTCCCAGCGCCGCCGCGGTCTCCCCGGGCGCCCAGGCGAGGTTGGAGACCCCCAACCGGGCCGTCATGCCCGCCGCGACGCGACGAAGCGCCCCATGGCCTGCAGCGCCGCCTCCGCGCACATCGCGTACTCGCCGCCGCCGAACGCCGCGCCGTGCCGGGTGCGCACGTCGTAGGCGACCGGGTGGGATTGGCCGCCCAGCGCGCGGTCCGGGAAGAACCGGCCGCGGATTTCCGCCATCGACACCGGTTCCGTCACCAGGTTGACCAAGGGCAGGCACAGCGCCTGCACCCGGTCGATGTCGTCGGCCAGGCGCTCCAGCGGATACCACTGGAAGCGGGACGCGGGATCGACGTGCTCCAGCCGGTTGCCGTGCAGCAGGTCGTACAGCGCGTTCTTCTTCAACCCCGGCCCGAACAGCGCCGGCAGACGGATCACGTGGCACACCGGGAACCGCTCCCGCACCCAGTCCTCCAGCCACGCCCGGTGCAGGCCGTAGGGATGGAGGTCCGCCTCCGGCACCACGTCCTCCTCGTCCACCGCCAGCGGCGTCCCGTACACGTCCACGGTCGAGATCAGGACGAAGCGGTCCGCCCGCACCCGCTCCAGGTGCCGGGTCAGCCGCTCGATGCCGGCGCGGTCGGCCTCCGCATGGGCGTTGGCCCACCACTTCACGGCGCTCACCCCGGCGCAGACGATGCGGTCGAACTGCCGGCCCTCGATGGCCTCGATGTCGGTCGAGTGGTAGCCCGCGCCGAACGCCCGCTGCGCCAGCAGGGACTGCCCCACGAACCCGGTGCTGCCGATCAGCGCGTCCATCCGGCCCTCCCCGTCACGCACGGATCTGCGCGATGTTGCGCCGCAGGGAGCTATCGACGTGCATCCCGGCGTCGAACTGCCCGGCCTCGATGGCCGCGAGGATCCGCTCTGTGGCGAAGAACACCGTGTCGATCTTGCCTGACATCACCGAGAACGTCCGGCCCCGGCGGAACACGTAGCAGGACCGGTCGTCGAACCGCCCGACCGGCTTGGTCTTGATGGCGAGCTGCGGACCCACCAGCCGGAACCGCTCGCGGAACTCGGGCACATAGCGGGAGATCTGGTCCTCCATCAGCTGCGCCTTCTCCGCGACCGTCGCCGCCGACACGCCGTCCCGCACGCGCCGCGCCTCCTCGGGACTGTCGAGCCGGCCGAGCGGGGTGTGCGGCACGCTCGACAGCGTGTAGAGGCCGGGGTCCTCGGTCGGGTAGATCGAGCACAGCGGGCCATCGACCAGCGTCACCGCGGGGAAGGGGCCGTCCGTTTCGTAGTAGAGCAGGATCGTCGGCTCGTAGAAGAAGCGCATCGGCAGCCCGGTGCGGTGGCCCCAGGTGGCGTCGATCAGCACATCGTAGCGGGTGCCGCCGATATGGATGCCGTCGGCGCGCTCCTCCACGGCGTCGATCCGCTGGCCGAGCTGCAGGCTGTCGCCCAGCCGCTCCGTGAAGTAGCGCCGGGCGCGCTCGATCAGCAGCACCCGCTCGCCCGCCAGCAGCAGCCCGTCCACGCCGCGCAGCAGCACCGAGCTTTCGCGGACCTCGCGGTAGTCGATGCCGGACGACGTCATGATGAGCCGGTAGGTGGCGAAGTCGATCAGGCTGTCCTCGCGCGGGACCGCGTAGATGTTCTCGGTGACCTCCCGGCTCAGCTGCGGGTAGCGTTCGACGAACCGCATGAACCCGTCGCGCGACTGCGCCCTCGTGCCGTGGTGGCGCGGGTAGTGGAAGCCGAGGTGCAGGCGGAACTGGTTGTTGCCTGACGCCTCGTGCATCGCGCGCTCGTTCTGGTCGAACACCGTGACGTCGAGGCCGAGGCCGCGCAGCGAGAGGGCGATGTGGCACCCGTACCAACCTGCCCCGATGACGGCCACCGATAGTGCCACGCACGCCTCCGTATCGCTGAACTCCGGCGGCGCCGTGCCGCCGATTTGCGCTCACACCGCTAAGCCTGGCATTACGCCACAGGAAGGTTGCAGGAGGCGTTCGGTGCAGGCAAGCGAAATTATAACAGACCCAAAGTTGCAGCATGGGCAGAGACCCGGCTTCAAGATTGTGCCCACCGCCCAGGTCGCCCTGCCACATGCGCCCGCCCTCGGTGAAAACTGGCAGGCATTGCACGCGGTGGTAGCGCAAGGGTTTACAATCCTCGAGCTTCTGCACGATCAGGGCACGCGGGCGGAGTGGTTCTTCAACGGCGCCGGGCAGCAGTCCAACACCATGGAGCCGTGGCCGGACGACACCCGCGCCGCGCTGCGGGCGGCGTTCCGCCCCGCGGTGACCACATTGCGCGACACGCTGCTGCCAACCTACCCCGTCGCGCCCCAGCCCGCGCACACCGAGGCGCTGCACGACTTCCTGCGCCTCGGCCCGGGGCTGCGCGACGCCGTCGCCTCCGCCTTGCAGGCGGAGGTGCTGCCGGATCCCGCCCTGTGCGACATCGACGCGCCCGGCGCC
>CAHJXG010000235.1 GCA_903644035.1 Rhodospirillales bacterium | reverse complement strand
CACGGGGCGCTCTCGACGGGTGCGGCCGGGCGGGTCGACCTCTCCTGGCAGCCTGAGCCGGGGCGCGCGGGCGACTGGCTGCGGCTGCGCTGGCGGGAGTGCGACGGTCCGCTGGTAGCGCCGCCCGGCCGCGAAGGCCTCGGCGCGCGCCTGATCGAACGGGACCTGGCCCGCGAGCTGCGGGGCGAGGTCCACTTGGACTACGCGCCAGACGGCCTCGTCTGCGAACTCGTCATGCCAGTCCCACAAGGAGACGAGAGGGTGAGCCAGTAATGGCGCCGCGGCCTGAGCAGCGGAACACCCCCTTGTTCCCGGTCAGCGGCGCCCAGCATCAGCCCGGTTTTGACGTTCGACAAGACGGCACGGAAAACGATCCAGATGAACGGAGCTCAGTATCCTTAAACGAAAGCTGGCCCGCGTTGTCGGGGGTGCGGGCGGATATTGGCATGATGCATAAATGCGTTGGCGATCCCGCAAATACGGCCATTCATGTAACCATGACTGATGTGGTAGGTCTGTCCTGGCGACACGGATTTGCCGTGTTGCAGGACGTTCCTCCCAAGAAACCTGGCGGCATCTCCGGGCGCCGTCCTTTTTCGTCGTGGATGCTTCATTGCTTCTGGGAGGCGAGAGCCGTCCATGCTCCGGCCCATGCCGCCCTCTTGTGCTGTCGCCGGACGTGCCGGGGTAGGCCGCGCCGAGCGTCACGAGCCGGGTTCGGCAAGACGGTCGAACAAGTATTCCCGCAGACAAAGAAAGCATATGGACTGTATGCTATTTGGGTAAACTATGCGCCTCTTTCCTGCAATTGGGGCAGGGGCATTCCTAGGCAACGGCCGTGCGGAAACGCACGATGATCTGCGTGCAAGGCACGACAGCTGCGGCCGTGCCCATGCACGAGGCTTGCGATGTTGGATTGGGACGACCTGCGCTTCTTCCTGGCGGTCGCGCGCCACCGCACCTTGGCCTCGGCGGCCAAGCAGCTGCGCGTCACGCAATCCACGGTGAGCCGGCGCCTGGCCACGCTACAGGAAGGCATGGGCGTGCGGCTTCTGCAGCGCACGTCGGACGGTTACGTCCTGACCCTGGCTGGCGAGAGCATCCGCCTGCATGTCGAGCGGATCGAGGCGGAGGCGTCCATGGCCGAGCGCGCCGTGGCCGGGCAGGACGTCCGCTTGGAGGGGCTGGTGCGCGTCGCCAGCTCGCAGCTGCTGACAAGCCATCTGCTGGCGCCCAGCTTCGCCGCCCTGCACGACCACCATCGTGACATCCTCATCGAGGCCCTGCCCACCCTGCCGGGCGAGCCGCTCGCGACCCTGGACGCCGACATCGCGGTGCAGCTGCGGCCGTTCGAGCATCCGGAGGTGGTGGTGCGCAACATCGGCGCCGTCGCCTTCGGCCTCTATAGCTGCCTGGCCTACCTCGCGCGCCACGGCGAGCCGGATCTGAGCCGCGGTTGCGAGGGGCATCAGCTGATCACCATGCTCGACGACCGCGATTTTTCGGCGCAAGCCGCTTGGCTGAGGGACCATGCCGGGCAGGCGCAGGTGGTGCTGAAGGCTGACAGCTGTGAGACCCAGCACTGGGCCGCCTATTGCGGCGGCGGCCTCGCTCTGCTGCCGCGCTTCCGGGGGGATGCGGAGCCGGCGCTGCACCGTTTCCGGACGCCGGCATCGGTCCCCTCCGCCGACATCTGGCTCGGCGTGCACCGTGAGAACCGCCAGGTGCCGCGGGTGCGCATGGTCCTGGACTGCATCGCGGAGGCGGTGCGCAGCCGGGCTCCGGCGCTGAATCCCGCGGAGGCTGCTGACGAGAGGGCCTGAGCCGCGCCGCCACGACGCGACGCTATGCGGCGGCCGGCTCGGGGTTGTCAGTTCGGTGGGAAAGTTCATGCTTTTCTGGGCAGGCTTCACGCGAAAACGCTTGTCGCAAAATGTTGGAACCGGAGGCATGTTATCTATGCTTCTAATAGAGACGGTATTACGTAAATCTAAAGAATTATCTTTAATGACTTGTCGATGTCATAAATAGGCAGGTTGTGAGGTGGAGCGCTGTGCTCATCACCGATAGGTCAAAGATCAGTATAAGTCTTAGTAAAATCTAATTCGTACCTTGCGGGAATGCAGTTTCACCGCACGTGGACTAAAGATTTTACAAAGGCGAATGACAATGTTGACTGGAGCAGCATACCGTCAGTCAAGGCGAATTGCTGGGTTGGATGCAAGTCTTGCTTGCCTGTAGTCCCCGTAAACCGGCAGGGGCCATTGCTGATGACCAATCATCCCACTTCCGCGTGCTGGCCGAGCACTTCTCGACGTTCGCCTCCCTGTCGGACGCGGAGGTGCAGCTTCTGCGCGACCTCGCCGGGGCCGCTCAATACCATCCACCGTACCGGGACCTTCACGCGGCGGAAGCGTTGCTTTCGCCACCGCGCATGATCGTCGCGGGCTGGGCCGCCCAATACTGCATGTTGCCGGACGGGCAGCGGCAGATCATCAGCCTGCGGTTGCCCGGCGACCTGGTGGGGCCGCTGGGGCGTGTCCATTTGCCCGCATCCTGCGCCGTCGCGGCGCTGACCGAGCTTGAGACGGTCGATGCGAAGCCGCTTGTCGAGGCGGCCGACGCCGCCGACCCGGTTCATCCCGGCCTCGCCCGCGCCGTCCAGGCCATGGTGCAGCTGAACGATGCGCAGCTTTGCAGCCAGATCGTGCGTCTGGGCCGGCAGGGCACCGGCGGGCGGTTCGCGCATCTGATGCTGGAGCTTCACGGGCGTCTGGGCCGTGTGGGCCTGGCGCGCGACAACGGCTTCGCGATGCCGCTGACGCAGAACGTGCTCGCCGACGTGCTGGGCTTCAGCGTGGTCCACGTCAACCGCACCATGCAGCAGCTGCGCCGCGACGGGCTGCTGGAGGTGAAGGACGGGCGGGTGCACCTGCTGCAGCTGGAGCGGCTGCACGCCCTGGCGGGCTGGGTCACACGATGGGCGTGACGAACGCGGCGGGTCCGCTCTCGCCCACTTCGGGCGTCCCTGCGGGAAAGCCGAAACGATGACGCCTCGGCTGCGCCGGCCAGGGACAAGGTCTGAGCCGCTCGATGTGCCGCGCATGCCATGCTGCCAACGCGAAAGAACTACGATGCCTGATGTCAAAGCCTGGGACGGCTGCCCCGAGCATCCCGAGAGAAGCGCGTGGCATTGGGTCAAGGACGCGGACGGCCTGCGGCCCCTGCTCTGGCGCGGCGATGACTGGCCCGAGCGGATGGACAGGGGTGAGTGGCGGGACGGCTTTGCGGTGCTCAGCGCCCGTGACCTGAGCCGCGGGACATATCATGGGCCGGTCGCCATGTCGCCGCGGCTAGCGATGCTGTGCCGCCGCGAGATGCTGCTGCCGGAGCTGTAGCCGGCTCCGTCCGAGGTTGGCGCATGAGCGAAACGAGCAAGAACTGCTTCTCGTTTCTCACCAACCAGAAAAATCGATGCGTAGATTAAGTCAAGAATTTAAAAAACAGGGACTACCGTAGATGAATGGCTTTCCAGCCTTGGATATCTCGACTTCGGATGCGGTTCGACGGCTGGACCAGCGTGCTGAGCAGGCGATGGACGCCTTGGACCTGCAGCGCGACGTGCGCGGCATCCTGACCACCGCGCTGCTCTCGGCCGACATGCTGCTCACGAATGCCGATCCTGCGGTCGCACGACAGGCCGAGATCGTGATCAAGGCCATCACGCGGGTCGTGGACCGGGTGGGATAGCTCCGGGCCACGCGGCCGACGGATCACTGGTTCAGCCGTTAGGAACCGGCACGATGCGGCCGCGTTCGGACTGGCTCATCGGATGATCGAGGAGTCGATGCCCCGTATCTTTACGGCCACCGTCGCGGCGCTGCTGCTTGCGGCTTCTCCTGGCGTTCTCATGGCCCAGACCATCCTCGACGAGACCACCGGCGTTCCGGCCGGGGCGCCCGGCCCCGCACCCACGGTGGCGCCCATCACCCGTATGGATCACCAGTTCCTGGTCAGGGACGCCCAGGGCGCCACCTATGAGCTTGCCATCGCCGCGCTGGCGCAGCAGCGCACCTCCCGCGAGGACGTGAGGGCCTATGCCTCGCGCCTGATCGCCGACCACGCCACCTACAACCAGGCCTTGCAGGAACTGGCGCGCGCCAAGGGTGTCGAGTTGCCGACCGAGATGACGGCGGACGACCGGGTGCGCCTGAACAGCATCAACTCCCAGAGCGGCGGCACCGCCGACCGGTCCTTCATCGAGGAGGCCATGCGCATCAATGCCGAGGACGGGCAGGAGGCCGCCGAGGAGGCTGCCAGGACGGCAGACCCCGACATCCGGGCGTTCCTGCGCAAGTTCGAGGCGGTTGACGCCGAGCACGGGCGGCTGGCGCTCTCCCTGCGCCGGTGAGGCGCGCGGCGGCGGGCACTCAACCATCGACGCGGCCGCGGGTCACGCTGTAAGCAGCAGGCCGATGTCCAGAGCCGGCCCATGAGCACCACCCATCCCGACCCGGCGCTCGCGTCACGGCGCGGGCAGTTCGTCGTTGCGGCCATGCTGGTCTCGACCTTCATGGCGGCCGTCGAGGTGACGGTCATCAGCACGGCGATGCCGAGCATCGTGGGCCAGCTTGGCGGTTTCGACCTGTTCACCTGGGCCTTCGGCATCTACCTGCTCGGGCAGGCCGTGACGACGCCGATCTACGGGCGGCTCGCCGACCAGTATGGCTGCAAGCCCGTCTATATCGGCAGCGTCGCGGTGTTCCTGCTCGGCTCGCTGCTGTGCGGCTTCGCCTGGAGCATGGCGTCGCTGATCGGGTTCCGCGCGATCCAGGGCATCGGCGGCGGCGGGCTGATCCCGCTGGCGAACATGATCATCTCCGACGTGTCCAGCCCCGCCGACCGGCCGCGCGCCCTGGGGTATGTCAGCGGCGTGTGGGGCATCTCGGCGATCATCGGCCCGCTGCTCGGCTCCTTCTTCACCGGCACGCTGGGCTGGCCGTTCGTGTTCTGGGTCAACCTGCCCGTCGGGCTGCTGGCCACCCTCCTTGTCGTCCGGTTCCTGCACGAGCCTGCCTCCGCCCGGCTGCGCGCGCCCATCGACGTCGGCGGGGCGGCGCTGCTGGCCTTGGGCATCGGCGCCGTGATGGCGGTGCTGGTGCAGGGCGAGTCCTTCAGCCGCGCGGTGCTGGCTGCCCTGTTGGCGCTGGGCCTCGCGGCGCTGGCCGGGTTCGCGTGGCGGGAGCGGCGGAGCGCCACGCCGATCCTGCCGATCCACCTTTGGCGCAACCCGCTGATCGTGGCCGCCAACCTGTCGGCCCTGACCTGCGGCGCGCTGATGATCGGCGCGACGGCGTTCCTGCCCTCCTGGATCCAGGGCGTGCTGGGCCGCGACGCGCTGGTGGCGGGCTTCGTGCTGGGCGCGCTGACCGTGAGCTGGACGGTGGCGAGCATGGGCCTCAGCCAGGTACTGAGCCGGGTGACCTACCGCACGGTGGCCTGGGTCGGTTCCCTGGCATTGCTGGTCGGCTCAGGGGCGTTGCTGCTGCTGCGGCCGGGCCAGGATGCGCTGGGGGTGGCCGTCGCCTGCGGCGTGCTCGGCGCCGGGCTGGGCCTGCACAGCCTGGTGTTCAACGTGGCGGTGCAGGGCAGCGTGGCGCAGGATGACCGCGGCCGGGCGACCTCGCTGTTCTTCTTCTCCCGGCTGATCGGCCAGGCCCTGGGCGCGGCGGCGTTCGGCGGCGTGCTGAACGCAGGCCTGGCGGCGGCCGGCCCG
>CAHJXG010000234.1 GCA_903644035.1 Rhodospirillales bacterium | reverse complement strand
TGCACGCCGACCGTCAACGCCCGGGCGCCGGGCAGTCGGACCGCCTCGATCGTGCCGTCCGGCGCGGTCGCCTCGACGCACAGGCCGGGGGCGAGCCGGTCGATGCCCTGGTTGTGCAGAGAGTTCACGGCGATCCGGTCCGCCTGCGCCACCCGGTGAAGCCAGCTGCCGCTCGCGACGGCCAGGCTGTGCGCCTTGCCGATGCGCAGCCGCGCGTCCGGATGGAGCGGGGTGGAGTGGTCGAGGCGGCCCGGCAGGTCCTGCAGGCGCTGGTGCAGGCTGCCGCCCAGGGCGACGTTCATCTCCTGCAGGCCGCGGCAGATCGCCAGCACCGGCACGCTCGCCCCCACGGCGGCGCGGATCAGGCGCAAGGTGACGGCGTCGCGCCTGGCGTCCTCGGGCGTCCCCTCGGCATGGGGTGGGCCGCCGTAGAGCGCCGGATGCACGTTGGACCGGCTGCCGGTCAGGATGATGCCGTCGAGCCGGGCCAGAAGCGTCTCGATGTCGGCAGCATCGCCGTTTGCCGGCATCAGCACCGGCACGGCCCCCATGACCTGATCGACCGCCTGGACATAGGTGTCGGATGCCGCGTGGTTCGGCGTGCCATACAGCCCGAACGCCTTCGTGCAGCAGGAAATTCCAACCAGCGGCTTCATCCCGCGATCATGCCGCTTCGGCCGAAGCAGATGAAGGGGAATCTAACCGCGGCCGACATTGTTCTGGAAGAACCTGGGATCGACAAACTCGAACAGCTTCTGGTTGAACGTCCCGCCCAGCTCGACATTGTAGAGCGTGATGCGGGTTTCCTGCCGCTGCGCATCCAGCACCGACCATTGCCGGAGGGCCAGCGGCGCATCGGCGAAAATCAAGGTCAGCGTGCCGTCGGCCGGGGACTTGGTGCGCAGCAACCGGACCTGCAGCTGGCCCGGCGCCCGGGTCAGACCGGCCACCGTGATGTCGCCGGACAGCCGCAGGTTGTCCTGCAGCAGCAGGCCCAACGGCGTCGATCCCAACGGGATGTTGCTGGTCTGCTTCAACTGGCTGTCATGGAATACCAGCAGGCCGTGGCCGCCGACCAGCAGGAACGGGCTTGGCGGATCATACTCGAAGCGCAGGCGGCCCGGCCGTTCCAGCCAGGCCTGGCCCTCGCTCGTCCCGCCATTCGGCGCGGTCTGGCGGAAACGGGAATGCAGCGTGCGGACGCTGTTCAGGTATCCCTCGATCCGCGCGATGTCGGCTCGGTCCTGCGCGGTCAGAGCCGCCTGCGCCTGCGCCCGGGCCACTGGCGCAAGCAGCGGGGCAAGGAGGGGGGCCAGGAGCAAGGAGCGACGATTCATGCTGCAAGTGTGGCGATTGCGTCGGCTGGATGGAAGGGCAGGGGCCATGCCAGCGTCGTGCCGCGCGCACATGAGGGGGCAGGGCAGGTTGAACCGGCCGCGTGCTGCTGCGTTCCCGTGAGGGTAACCCAAGGTGACATCATGAGCGAGCCACAGGACCCAAAGGTGACCGGCACCACCGGCGCCCCCAACCCCAAGACCGGCAGCAGCGATGCAGCGCGCGGCCTGGGCGGCCACAGCAAGGACGCGAGCCACACCCCGGGCGCGCCGGCCGAGTATGTCGAGGAGAGCAAGCCGACAAAGAAGGACTAGTTCAACCGGGAGCGCAGCTCGTCAATCGCTGCGCGGGTGCGCAAGGCCGCATCCCCTTGAGGCACCAGGTCGAGAAAGCGTTCGTAGCAGCGCACCGCGGCGCCCACATGCTCCAGCTCTTGGTTGACCAAGGCGGCCTCTCTCCAGAGAACGGCGACGTCCGGCGCGATGCGCAGCATGTCCTGGATGGCGGAGAGAGCGCCGCCCAAGTCACTCCCCGCCAACCGGCGGCTCTTGATGTTATTCTGCAGCCTAAGCAGGACGCTGCGGCTCGACATCGGCTGCAGCACCCCAGGCCGAAGCTCGGCACCCGGACCTTCGATCCGTTTCAGAAGGCTTCGCATGTCGGGAGCCGCCAAAGGCACGCCCCCGGCAAAGACATCCACGATCATCTGCCGGTGTTCCGGGGTGCGGCTGCGCCGCGCCTGGCTCGGGCCTTCCAGCGCCACGAGGAAATGGCCGGGGAAGTCCACGCCGTGGGCGCCCCATCCGACGGCGCGGGCGCAATGCAGCCATAGGATGCCCAGCGCCACGGGCAGGCCACGTCGGCGTTCGATCACCTGGATGAGGTTGGTGTTGGCGGCGTCGTCATAGGTCTCGGTGTCGCCCGAGTAGCCGTGGTGACCCGTGATCAATTGAGCCAACGCCCCGGCGCGGGCAACCAGGTCCGCGCTGGGCAGGTCGTCGGCCAGGCTCACCGCGTGGCGCGCGAGCTCGCTGAGATGGTCCGTTGCCGCCTGCCAGTCCAGACCCGGCGCATCGATGCGGGCAAGCTGGATGGCCGCGCCGGCGATGTCGATCTCCACATCCGGCAGCTGCCCGATCGCATCCAGCGCGTCCCGCGGGTCACTCATGCTCGGGTCCCATCCCATCAAGCCCTCGAGAATGGGATGGAACCCGGCGCGCTGCAACCAGCGGCGTCGTCCCTACTCGGCCGCCGGCACATAGAGCGCCGCACCGCCCTCCAGGAACTCGGCGCTCTTGGCCTCCATGCCGGCCATCCGCTCGGCATCGGCCCGGATGTCCTGGCTGATCTTCATCGAGCAGAACTTCGGCCCGCACATCGAGCAGAAATGCGCGACCTTGTGCGCGTCCTTCGGCAGCGTCTCGTCGTGGTAGGCACGCGCCGTGTCGGGATCGAGGCCCAGGTTGAATTGGTCCTCCCAACGGAAGTCGAAGCGGGCGCGGCTGATGGCGTCGTCGCGGAGCTTGGCCGCCGGGTGGCCCTTCGCCAGGTCGGCCGCGTGGGCGGCGATGCGGTAGGTGATGACACCGGTCTTCACGTCGTCCCGGTTGGGCAGGCCCAGATGCTCCTTGGGCGTCACGTAGCAGAGCATCGCCGTGCCGAACCAGCCGATCATCGCGGCGCCGATGGCGGAGGTGATGTGGTCGTAGCCCGGCGCGATGTCCGTGGTGAGCGGCCCCAGCGTGTAGAACGGCGCCTCCCCGCACTCCCGCAGCTGCTTCTCCATGTTGACCTTGATCTTGTGCATCGGCACGTGGCCGGGGCCTTCGATCATCACCTGGCAGCCCTTCGCCCAGGCCACCTGCGTCAGCTCGCCCAAGGTTTCCAGCTCGGCGAACTGCGCCGCGTCGTTCGCGTCGGCGTTGGAGCCCGGCCGCAGGCCGTCGCCCAGCGAGAAGCTCACGTCGTACTTGCGCATGATGTCGCAGATCTCGCCGAAGCGCTCGTAGAGGAAGCTCTCCTTGTGATGCGCCAGGCACCAGCGGGCCATGATGCTGCCGCCGCGGGAGACGATGCCCGTGGTGCGCTTGGCCGTGAGCGGCACATGCGCGAGGCGGAGACCGGCGTGGATGGTGAAGTAGTCCACGCCCTGCTCCGCCTGCTCGATCAGCGTGTCGCGGAACACCTCCCAGTCCAGCTTGTCGGCGTCGCCGCCCACCTTCTCCAGCGCCTGGTAGATCGGCACCGTGCCGATGGGCACGGGCGAGTTGCGGAGGATCCAGCCGCGGATGTTGTGGATGTTGCGCCCGGTGGACAGGTCCATGACCGTGTCGCCGCCCCAGCGTATGGCCCAGACCAGCTTCTCCACCTCCTCCGCGGCGCCCGAGGTCACGGCGGAATTGCCGATGTTGGCGTTGATCTTGACCAGGAAGTTGCGGCCGATGATGACCGGCTCCAGCTCCGGGTGGTTGATGTTGGCGGGGATGATGGCCCGGCCGCGCGCGATCTCGCTGCGGACGAACTCGGGCGTCACGAAGGCCGGGATCTCCGCGCCGAAGCTCTCGCCGTCGGCGACGAGGGCGTCGGCCCCGGCGTGCGCCGCGGCGCGGCCCAGGTTCTCGCGGTGGGCGACGTAGATCATCTCCTCCGTGATGACGCCGGCCCGGGCGAACTCGTACTGGGTGACCGGCTGGCCGTCGCGGCCCTCCAGCAGGGTTTGCTTGGCGGGGCAGGCGGGCACCAGGCGGTCCACGGGGACGAAGCCGTTGTCCTCGGGCTTGACCGCGCGGGCGGCGGCGGACGCGAAGCCCCGCTTCGCAAGCCAGGGCGCGCGGACCTGCGGCAGGCCGGCCGCGAGGTCGATGCCGGCGTTGCCCTCGGTGTAGGGGCCGGAGCAGTCATAGAGCCGAAGCGGCTCCTCCTTGGCGGAGGGGTCCAGCACGATCTCCCGGAATGGCACCAGGATGTCCGGGCGGTCTGCCGGGCTGGAATACACCTTGCGGGAGCCGGTAATCGGCCCGGTGGTGACGGCGCTCGGCTTTTGCTGATAGGTCATGGTCGCCTCCCAGAAAGGACATGCAGCCGAGCCGGGAGTGGTACGAAGAGTCCCGTCCCTACGCCGGCATGACCCGGATCAGGTTAAACAGGGTCTCCACGTCGCCCCAACATGGGCCAGCGGACTCTCAGCCCCTTAGCAGGGCTCCCCTCGGATGGGTGGAACGTCGGCTGCGCCATGGCGCCTGTCAAGCCTTGACCAGCATGGGGCCGAGGGCCGCGCCGCCGAACAAGTGAACGTGTAGGTGCGGCACCTCCTGCCCGGCGTGCACGCCCATGTTGGACAGCACGCGGTAGCCCGGCTGTTCCAGCCCCAGCTCCCGCGCCACATGCCCCACGGCTCGGAAGAACCCGGCGATCTCCGCGTCGGGCGCGGTCGCCACGAAGTCCGTCAGCGCGACATACCGCCCACGGGGGATGACCAGCACATGCACCGGCGCCTGCGGGGCGATGTCGTGGAACGCCACCGCCCACTCATCCTCGTATACCCGGCGCGAGGGGATTTCGCCGCGCAGGATGCGGGCGAAGATGTTCTGGTCGTCATAAGGCCCCTGGCCGCTCACCGGCATCGTTGTTCTCCGTCAAACCGCCGCGGTCCCGCCACGTTTCACGACGATAAGCTGGCGCCGAGGGATATGTCACGGCGAGCTGAAGGGGAATGCGCAATGCGAGCGGGATGGTGGATGGGGCTTGCGGCCTGCCTGGCGTCGGCCGCCTGCGCGCCCGATCCCGGCAACTACTACGGCGGCGTGCAGCCCGCCTACGAGGGATATGCCCAACCCGGCTATGCGCCGCCCGTCTATGCCGAGCCGGGCTACCTCGTGCCGGATGGACCCCGCTACGTGCAGCCCTACGGCTATGCCGTCCCGGTGACGCCCGGGTTCGGTTACGGCTATGGCCGCGGACGCGACCCGGGCTTCCGGGACCGTGAGTTCCGCCGCGACTTCCAGGACCGCGGCGAGCGTGAGCGCCGGTTTCGCGACAACCCCGGCGCATTCGACCGCGGACGTTTCGAGGGCCGGAATTTCGAGCGGCCCCGGCCGCCTGAGCCGCCGCGCCAGCAGCCTGCACCGCCGCCGGGTCAAACCCCTCCGCTGCCGGGCGGGATCTTCCCCGGGGTGCCCCGCCCCATGCCGCGCTGACCGGGCGGCCCAGGGGCCTCTGCTGGTTCCTTTGGCGTCGCGAGGCTGCTAAGCCCCGGCAGACGATGTGCAAGGACTGCCTGAATGAAGCCGACCGACTATGCCCGGATAGAAACCTACCTCCGCCGCACGCTCGGGTCCGACCGCATCCATGTCGAGGTGCCCAAACGGAAGGGCGCCTCGGTCGAGGTCACCGTGGATCGGGAGTTCCTCGGCACCCTGCATCGCGACGAGGAGGACGGCGAGGTGTCGTTCTCGCTCCACATCACGATCCTGGAGGAGGACCTGCCGCCGGTCCCCTCCACCCGACGGCCGGGTTGACGGCTCAGGCCCGCCCCTCGAAGAACTTCGTGATCTTGGCTATGAAGCCCTCGCTTTCGGGACTGCCCTTGGCGTGCTCCCTGGCTTCGGTCTCGAACTCTTCCAGCAGCTCGCGCTGCCGCTTCGTCAGGTGCTGGGGCGTCTCGACGGCGACCTGAACATACATGTCGCCGCGGGCCACGCTGCGCAGCACCGAGAACCCTTTGCCGCGCAGGCGGAACTGATCCCCGGTCTGCGTGCCCGGCGGGATCTTCACCTTCGCCCGGCTGCCGTCGATCGCCGGCACCTCCACGTCGCCGCCCAGCGCCGCCTGCGTCATCGGCAACGGCACCCGGCAATAGATGTTGGCGCCGTCGCGCTGGAAGATCTCATGCGCCCGGATCGCGACGTGAACGTACAGGTCACCCGGCGGCGCGCCGCTGGCGCCAGCCTCCCCCTCTCCGGTCAGGCGGATGCGCGTCCCGTCCTCGACGCCCGCCGGGATCGAGACCTGCAGGCTGCGCTCCCGCTGCACGGTGCCGACGCCGCCGCATGCCCGGCAAGGGTTCTTGACCACCCGGCCGGCGCCGCCGCAGGTCGGGCAGGCGCGCTCGATCAGGAAGAAGCCCTGCTGCGCCCGCACCTTGCCGCTGCCGCCGCAGGTTGAGCAGGTGTCGGCCTGGCGCTCCTTGCTCTCCGATCCCGTGCCCCGGCAATTGTCGCACTGCACGCGGGTCGGCACGCGAAGCTGGGTCTTGGTGCCGGCGAAGGCTTCGTCCAGGTCGATCTCG
>CAHJXG010000233.1 GCA_903644035.1 Rhodospirillales bacterium | reverse complement strand
GCCTACCGCCCGCACGGCGCCGCCCGCCGCAAAGGACCCGGCTGCGGAGGCCGAGCGCGAGCAGCGCGAACGCGCCGCCTTCGAGCAGGCGGCAGAGCAGATCCGCGGGGCGATCCGCTCGGACCCTGCGCTCGCCAGCCTCGCCAAGCAGCTCACCATCGACCTCACGCCGGAGGGGCTGCGCATCCAGATCCTGGACGAGGACCGTCAGCCGATGTTCGGCTTCGGGACGGCCGCGCTGAACGACCGCGCGCGGGCCTTGCTGTCCAAGGTGGCCCCGGTGCTGCTGCGCCTGCCGCAGCGCGTCGCCATCGACGGCCACACCGACGCGACTCCCTATCGCGGCGCGGACCGGAGCAACTGGGACCTCTCGGCGGAGCGGGCCAACGCCACGCGCCGGCTGCTGACCGACGCGGGCCTGCTGGAGTCGAGGATCCGCAGCGTGGCGGGCCACGCCGACCGCGACCCGCTGCTGCCGGCCGAGCCGCTGGCCGCTGCGAACCGCCGCATCGCGATCCTGGTCCTCCGGGACCGGCCCGCGGCCCCGGGGCGCTGAGCCATGCTGACCATCGGTGGCCTCGGCTTCCTGCTGGCCTGCGTATTCGGCAGCTACGTCCTGGCCGGCGGCAACCTGGAGCCGTTGCTCGAGGCGATGCCGTTCGAGCTGCTGACCATCGGCGGCGCCGCGATCGGGACGTTCGTCATGTCGAACTCCATGCACGACGTGAAGCACACCTTGGGCGGCTTCAAGAAGATCATGGGCGGTGCCAAGTTCACCAAGCCGCATTACATCGAACTGCTGAGCCTGCTGTTCCTGTTCTCCCGCCTGGCCAGCACCAAAGGCCCCATGGCGCTGGAGCCGCACATCGAGAACCCGAAGGACAGCAGCGCCTTCCAGAAGTTCCCGCGCATCCTGGCCAACCATCACGCGACGGACATGATCTGCGACTACCTGCGCATGGTCGGCATGAACGCCGACGACCCGCACCAGATCGAGGACCTGATGGGCCGCGAGCTGAAGAAGACCCTGCACGAGGAGCTGCACGGCGCCCATGCGCTGCAGACCATGGCGGATGGCCTGCCGGCGCTCGGGATCGTCGCGGCGGTGCTGGGCGTGATCAAGACCATGTCGCACATCAACGAGCCGCCGGCGGTGCTCGGCGCCATGATCGGCGGCGCGCTGGTGGGGACCTTCCTGGGCGTGCTGCTGGCCTACGGCATGGTGGGGCCGTTCGCGGCCCGGCTGAAAGGCATCGTCGAGGAGGAGAGCAAGTATTTCGAGGTGATCCGCGCCGTGCTGGTCGCCAACCTGCATGGCAACGCCCCGCAGGTCAGCGTGGAGACCGGGCGCAAGATGGCGCCGAACCAGCACATGCCGAGCTTCGCCGAGCTGGAGACGGCGGTGCAGGCGGTGCAGATCAACTGACCATGCTGGCCCTGATCTCGGCCAGGCCGCGCCGCGCCGTGCCGTCCGGGGCGAAGTTCGCCGTGTCCAGCCAGGCCAGCAGCGCGTCGCGGCAGGGCGGCCACTCGTCGCCCACGATGCTGAGAAACGCCGTGTCCCGCAGCCGCGCCTTGATGACGTAGTGCGCCCGCAGCGTGCCCTCGTACGTGAAGCCCAGCCGCTTTGCCGCCCGGAGGGACGGCGCGTTCAGCGCGTTGCACTTCCAGACCAGCCGGCGGTAGCCCAGATCGTCGGCGGCGAGCCGCAGCAGCAGGAACATCGCCTCGGTCGCTGCGCGGGTGCGCTGCATACGGGGCGCGAACCAGATGTGGCCGATCTCGATGGCCGCGTGCGCCGGCTGGATGTCCATGAGCGTGAGCCAGCCCGAGACGGCGCCGGTGGCGACCGGGCGCACCGCCCAGGCCATGGGGTCATGCGTGCTGGCGAACGTCGCGACGAAGGCGGTCATCGCCTCGGCAGAGGGGAAGGGGCCATAGCCCATGTAGTCCCAGCTCTCATGGGCTGCCGGGTCCTGCTGCGCCGCCTGCCACAGCTCCTCGGCATGGCGCCGATGCAGCGGTTCGAGCACCACGGACTGTCCGCGCAGCACGGTGCGCGCCGGCAGCGGGCGGGGCGTGGGATCGATGGATGGTCCAAGCGGGCGAGGGGTCATGGCCGGCATCCTGCCATCCTCGGCGGCGCGGCGCGATCCCGGTGTGAGAAATACCAGGTCCTGCCAAGACGCGCGGCACCGCATACGGCATCATCGGCATTGGGGGCCACACCCCAATGCTGAGCACAGCGCCCCATCGAGGCGCGGCATAGAAACGAGCGAAAGGCAGGCGCGCCCATCATGACCGAGACTGATCCGACCAGTTCCTATCCCGCAGCCTACGCAAGCTGGCAGGCCAACCCCGAGGCGTGGTGGGCGGAGGCGGCCGAAGGCGTGACCTGGACCCGGCGGTGGGACCGGGTGTTCGACGGGGCTCTCGGCGTCGCCGGCCAGTGGTTCGCCGGCGGCACGCTCAACGTCGCGGAGAACTGCCTGGATCGCCACGTGGATGCCGGGCGCGGCGGGCAGGCGGCGCTGATCTGGGACAGCCCGATGGCCGGACAGGTCCGGACCTTCACCTATGGCGAGCTGCGCGACCGGGTCGTCCGCGTGGCCGGGGCGCTTGCGGCCCTGGGCGTGGGCGCCGGCGACCGCGTCGTGGTCTACATGCCGATGGTGCCGGAGGCGGTGATCGCCATGCTCGCCTGCGCCCGGCTCGGCGCCGTGCACTCCGTCGTGTTCGGGGGCTTCGCCGCGGCGGAACTCGCCAAGCGGATCGAGGACGCGGAGCCGCGGGCTATTGTCTCCGCGTCCTGCGGGCTGGAGCCGGGGCGCGTCGTCGCCTACAAGCCGCTGCTGGACGCCGCCATCGCGTTCAGCGCGCACAAGCCCGACGCCTGCCTGATCCTGCAGCGCCCGATGCTGGCCGCCGCCATGGTGCCGGGCCGCGACCATGATTTCGCGGAGGCCGAGGCCGCTGCCGCGCCGCATCCGCCCGTGCCGGTGTCCGCCACCGACCCGCTCTATATCCTTTACACCTCCGGCACGACGGGCAAGCCCAAGGGCGTGGTGCGCGACGCCGGCGGCTATGCCGTGGCGCTGCGGGCGTCGATGCACATGATCTACGGCGCTAAGGCCGGCGACGTCTACTGGTGCGCGAGCGACGTGGGCTGGGTGGTCGGCCACAGCTACATCGTCTACGCGCCCCTGCTCGCCGGCTGCACGACGGTCCTGTACGAGGGCAAGCCGGTCGGCACGCCCGACCCCGGCGCGTTCTGGCGCGTCTGCGCCCAGCACGGCGTCCGCGTGCTGTTCACCGCCCCCACGGCGCTCCGGGCGATCAGGCAGCAGGACCCGGAGGGGCTGCACATGGCGCGGCACGACCTGAGCCGTCTTGACGCCCTGTTCCTGGCCGGGGAGCGGTGCGACCCGCCGACCGCCCACTGGATCGCGGGCAAGCTGGGCCGGCCCGTCGTGGACCATTGGTGGCAGACCGAGACCGGCTGGCCGATCACCGCCGGGTTCCGCGGCTATGGCCTGTTCCCGTTCAAGCCCGGCGCCGGCGGCCGGCCGTGCCCCGGCTACGAGGTGCACGCGCTCGACGACGGCGGCGCGCCGCTGCCGCCGGACACGACCGGCAACCTGGCCATCCGCCTGCCGCTGCCGCCGGGCT
>CAHJXG010000232.1 GCA_903644035.1 Rhodospirillales bacterium | reverse complement strand
GCGGGGCGGCTTGGTGATCGGGGCCACGCCGGGTCCGGACGCCTGCCCGGCGCAGCTGGCCGTGGCGCGGGACGGTCAGGCCGGGCCGATGCCGGCGGCATCCCCCTCCACCGAGGCGCCGCGCGGCCTGAAGCCGGCGGACGTGCTGCGCAGCCTCTTGCGATAAGGAACATTGCGTGCTTCGTTTTTGGGACACTGCCGCCGCGACGCCGACCGAGGGCGGGTTTGCCGTGCTGCTGGACGGCAAGCCGATGCGCATTCCGGGCGGCAAGCCGCTCACCATCGCCGCCCCCGCCCTGGCCGAAGCGGTCGCTGCCGAGTGGCAGGAGGCGGGCGGCGCAAAGGGGGGCGCGATGTCCATGGACGACGTGCCGCTCACCCGGCTGGCGGGCACGGCGCAGGACCGCATCGCCCCCGACCCGGCACCGGTTGCCGCCGCCCTCGCGCAGTACGCGGAGAGCGACCTGCTGTGCTACCGCGCGGAGACCCCGGTGGCGCTGGTGGTGCGGCAGGTCCATGCGTGGCAGCCCTGGCTGGATTGGGCGGCGCAACGGCACGGCGCGCGGCTGGAGCCGACCACGGGCATCATTCACCGGGCGCAGGACCCGGCGGCGCTTGATGCGATCCGGCGGGCGATGGCCGGGCAATCCGTGCCGACGCTCGCGGCGTTGGGCATCGCGGTGCCGTTGCTGGGAAGCGCGGTACTGGGCCTGGCGCTGGCGGAGGGCGCGCTGGACGCCGCGACCGCGCACGAGCTGGCGAGCTTGGACGAGCTGTTCCAGATGGAGTCCTGGGGCGAGGACGCCGAATCAACGGCCCGGCGGCAGCGGATTGCGGAGGATGTGGCGCTGGCAGAGCGGTTTATTCAGCTCAGCCGATAAGGACGGCGAAACCATGCAGACACACAGGCTGGCCACGTTGGACGACGTTTCCACGCTGCAAGCGCTCATGTCGTTTACCATCGACCGTTTGCAGTGTCCCTTCCTTGATGAACTGACAATCCGCGCCAGTCGAGGCATCATGGGCCTGGGCACGTGGCTCATCAGCGACGCCACCTATTTCGTCGTCGAGCAACGTGGTCACCTTGTGGGATGCGGCGGATGGAGCCGGCGGGCAACCCTGTTTGGGGGCGACCGCATTGGGTCCCGGGATGACAGCCTGCTCGACCCCCTGCGAGACCCGGCACGGTTCCGGGCCATGTACACCCATCCCGACTTCGTCCGCCATGGAATCGGGCGACTCATCCTGCGATTGAGCGAGGCGGCGGCGATGGCGGAGGGATTTGCCCATGGCGAACTTGCCGCGACCTTGGCGGGCGTGCCGCTCTACCGTGCTTGTGGCTGACAGGATCTCAAACCCTTCGTCTCCGACGAGATCGAGGGGTATCGCGTGCCCATGGTGCGCATGGGCAAGAGGCTTGGACCTGTCCCCGCGGTTTGAGGCGTTGGCGCTACGGCCTTCGAACGGTGGCTTAGGCCGGGCCCAGCCTCCGCACCAAGGTTTGAACGTCGGTGTCAGAGGCAAGGAAATCGTCCAGCACAAAGGGACAGGTCGCAGGCGCCGGGCGAGGCTCGCCGCTATCATCGGTTCCTGCCTGCACCTGCTCCAGGGCTATCCTGTAAACCTCATCAAGACTGATCCGTTGCCGCATTGAAGGGGCAAAGCGGTCCCGCATATCCGCTCTGAAGCCGATCACCTCACTGCGCCAGTGAGCCGCGGCCATGCTGCCCGGCCACACGTAGAGTTTCAGGAGATGCACCAGCGTTTGGCGCAGTAGGCTTTTGCAGGCGCGCAGTTCCGACAAGCCCACGTCCTGCACCTCATCAATCAAGTTGGGCCAGTCCACCGACTCGTTCACGCGCTCGCCCGCCGCCAGCCGACGCAGCAGCTCGGCCTGGTGCTCGGCCCAAGCCAGGGCATCGCGTTCATATAGCCCGTCCGGCATGGCCCTCTCCTGGTCCTCATGCGCAGTCTCGCACGAACGTGGGATGTTGTCTGATTATCTATGAGAGTGCGCCGTCCCCAAACACCTCTCCCCAAGCCCCCCGCAGCGCCAGGTCGGCGTCCGCCATCGTCACCGGGAGGCCGAGCGCGTGCAGGCTGGTGACGCCGTGCTCCGCGATGCCGCAGGGCACGATGCCGGCGAAGTGGCCGAGGTCGGGGTCCACGTTCAGCGCCACCCCGTGCCAGCTCACCCAGCGGGTCACGCGGACGCCGATGGCGGCGACCTTGGCCTCCGTGCCCGCGGCGCGGTCGGCGACCCAGATGCCGACCCGGCCGTCCCGCCGCTCTCCCCGGACGTTGAACCGGTCCAGCGCGTGAATCAGCCACTCCTCCAGCCCCTCCACGAAGGCGCGGACGTCGCGCGGGCGGACGCTGCCGTGGGGCCGGGTCAGGTCCAGCATGACGTAGGCGGTGCGCTGGCCCGGGCCATGATAGGTCCACTGCCCGCCGCGCCCGGCGTCAAACGTCGGGAAGCGGTTGGGGTCGGCGAGGTCGCCGTGTTTGGCCGACGTGCCCGCGGTGTAGAGCGGTGGATGCTCCACGAGCCACACCTGCTCGCCCGCCTGGCCCGTGCGGATCGCGTCCGCGCGCGCGCGCATCGCCGCGAGCGCCTGCGGGTAGGGCAGCAGCCCGTCCTCGACGCGCCAATCGAGCGTGCCGGGCAGAGGGGACGGAGTTGAATCCAGCGGCGTCATCCGCTATACGCCCGGCACCGGAGGCGGTATGCCGTCCCCGGCATGGTGCGGTCGTGGCGAAATGGTAGACGCGCAAGCTTGAGGTGCTTGTGGGGGAAACCCTGTGGAAGTTCGAGTCTTCTCGACCGCATTCCTAGCTGACCTGTCCTTGCATTGCCTTCCCGCCGCGTCCCGCTAAACCTAGCGGCCAGCGGCTGGAGAACAGGTGGCGATGGACGAGGACTTCCGTAAGGCGGCGCTGGATTACCATCGCCTGCCGCGGCCCGGCAAACTGGCGATCGAAGCCACCAAGCGCATGGCGACGCAGCGCGACCTGGCGCTCGCCTATTCGCCCGGCGTTGCCGCCGCGTGCGAGGCCATCGTCGCCAACCCCGATGCCGCCCGGGACCTCACGGCGCGCGGCAACCTGGTCGCGGTGATCTCCAACGGCACGGCGGTGCTGGGCCTCGGCAACATCGGGGCGCTCGCGGGCAAGCCGGTGATGGAGGGCAAGGCCGTCCTGTTCAAGAAGTTCGCCGGCATCGACGTGTTCGACATCGAGGTGGACGCCGCCGACCCCGACCTGTTCGTGAACGTGGTCGCAGCCCTGGAGCCGACGTTCGGCGCCATCAACCTCGAAGACATCAAGGCGCCGGAGTGCTTCGAGATCGAGCGCCGGCTGCGCGCCCGCATGGGCATCCCGGTGTTCCACGACGATCAGCACGGCACGGC
>CAHJXG010000231.1 GCA_903644035.1 Rhodospirillales bacterium | reverse complement strand
CGCCGCCAGCGCCACCGCGTCCGGGCCGGGGGCGACGCCGGCGCGCGTCATGCCGACGTCGATCTCGACCAGCACCGTCATGCGATGTCCCGCCGCCTCCGCCGCCGCCTCGATCCGGGCGACGTTGGCCGGGTCGTCGGCGCAGACCGCCACCCGGGCGATGCGGGACAGCGCCAGCAGGCGCCCGAGCTTGGCGTCGCCCACGACCTCGTTGGTCACGAGGATGTCGGGCACGCCGCCCCAGGCCAGCGCCTCCGCCTCCGCGACCTTCTGCACGCACTGGCCCACGGCGCCGCGGGCGATCTGCAGATGGGCGACGACGGGGGACTTGTGCGTCTTGGCATGGGCGCGCAGCCGGGCGCCGGTCGGGCGCAGCAGGGCGGCCATGCGGTCCAGGTTGTGCTCGAACGCATCGAGGTCGATCAGCAGCGCCGGGGTATCGACCTCGTCCTCGCGCATGCCGGGCTGGGCGGGGGGCGGTTGCAGCATGGCTCTGTTGCTCTCCTAGGCGTCCAAACCGAAACCGGGGTCGTCCAGCGCAGCCGCGAGCCGGTCGAGGTCGAGCGACCAGGCGCGGTCATGCACGGACCCCTCCCCCGGCTCCGCACGTCCGATCACGCAGCCATAGCGCACCTCCATCGTCGCGGCGAGGCGGCGGAAGCACCAGTTCACGTAGCGGTCCATGTGCAGCTCCAGCAGCTTCGTGCCGGGCTGGCAGAACAGCAGGTTGCCCAGCCCCGCCCCGTGCGGCGCCACGATCCGCCGGGCGCCGGCGAACAGCGCGACCTGGTCTGTCAGCGGCAGCTTCGCCAGGCGCACGACGTGGAAGCCCCGGTCCGCGCAAAGCCGCATGACCTCGGCCTCGTTCCGCAGCGGCCGGTTGGAAGCGTCGTCACGGCAGATGTAGAGCGCGGGCCGGTCGGCGGCCGGGGCAGACGACCGCATGGCCTCCCCGAGGCGGCGCAGCGCCGGGTGGAACTGCGTGCCGAAGCCGGTCAGGCTCGTGGTCCAGTGCAGCCGGCGGACCTCGATCGCCTGGCCGGGGCCGAGCGTCAACCCTCGCGCCACCAGGTCCGGCACCAGCGCCGGGCCGGCCCGCTGGAACGCCTCGCCGGACCAGGGCAGCAGGCACGCGAATCGGGCCGCAGGGCAGACGCTCCAGCGCCCGAGCCCGTCCAGCAGCCAATGGTAGTAGTTCCGGCAGTTGCCATGCAGCAGGTGCTCGGCCTCGGCGAAGCGGCCTGCGGTGAACTGGGCGTTCACCAGCCAAAGCGCCCCGTCCCGCCAGGCCCCGGCCCAGGGGGGCCAGACGTGGTCCAGCGTCGGCTCGACCACGTAGCGCCCCAAGGTGACGACGCCCTCCGGCCCATGCACCGTCGCGTCGTTGAACGTGTAGCGGACGGCCGGGCTGATGGGGATGCCACCGGGCAGCGGGCGCCAGCCGACGCCGCCGGGATGCTGGTCAATCGACCCGTCGGCGAGGTCGGTCTGGCCGAAGCCGAGCGGCAGGTCGGCGACTGACTGGCCCGGCGCCGCCACCTCCGCACGGGCCAGCCCACGTTCCGTCAGCGCAGCCAAGGAGGCGACCTGGTAGAACCGCGGCGCGAGCGCCACCGCGGGCCTCAGTGCCCGGCGTTGTTCCCGGAGAAGTCCGGCGCCGACAGGCCCGACGCTTCCAGCTGCTCCACCAGCGCCGCCTTGAGGCGTTCCAGCCCGGCCTCGTCCCGCGCCTCCGCCCGCGCCACCAGCACGGCCTGCGTGTTGGACGGGCGCAGCAGCCACCAGCCGTCAGGCGTCAGCACCCGCACGCCGTCGATGTCGTTCAGGTCGGCGCGGGCGGCGCGCAGCCGGGCCGCCACCTCCTGCACCACCACGAACTTGCGCGTGTCGTCGCAGTCGAAGCGCAGCTCCGGCGTGTTGACGACCTGGGGCAAGGCCTTCCGCGCCGCCTCCAGCGTCGTGTCCATGCGCGCCACGATGCCCATCAGGCGCACCGCGACATACAGCGCGTCGTCGAAGCCGTACCAGCGATCGGCGTAGAAGATGTGGCCCGACATTTCGCCGGCGAAGGGCGAGGCGATCTCCGCCATCTTCGCCTTGATCAGGCTGTGCCCGGTCTTGAACATCAGCGGCTGGCCGCCGGCGCGGGCGATCTCGTCATACAGCACCTGGCTCGCCTTCACGTCGGCGATGATTGTGGCGCCGGGGTGGGTGCGCAGCACGTCGCGCGCCAGCACGACCATCAGCTGGTCGCCGACCAGCATCCCGCCGCCGCCGTCCACGACGCCCACCCGGTCCGCGTCGCCGTCGAAGCCGATGCCGAGGTCCGCCCCCTGCTCCCGCACCGCGGCCATCAGCTGCTCCTGGTTGCGGGCGATGGTCGGGTCCGGGTGGTGCGCGGGGAAGCGGCCGTCGATCTCCGGGTTGAGCACGGTGTGGTGGCCCGGCAAGACCTTCAGCAGCCGGGCCAGCACCTCGCCCGCGGCGCCGTTCGCGTTGTCCCACACGACGCGCAGCCTGCGGTCGCCGCCGTCCCAGTCCTGCACCAGCCGCGCCACGTAGTCGTCGGCCACGTCCACGGCGCGGTCGCTGCCGGGGGCCTCCTCCACCACGTCGCCCGCCGCCGCCATCTGGCCCAGCGCCTGGATGTCCGCGCCGAAGAAGGCGCGCTTGCCCAGCATCATCTTGAAGCCGTTATAGTCCGGCGGGTTGTGGCTGCCGGTCACCATCACTGCGCCGTCCGTGTGGAGCGTGGTCGCCGCGAAATACAGCATCGGCGTCGGCCCGCGGCCCACCCGCAGCACCTCCATGCCGCTCGCCTTCAGCCCGTCCACGAGCGACGCCGCGAGCTCCGGCGAGGACAGCCGGCCGTCATAGCCGACCGCCACCTGCCGCCCTCCGGCGCGCGCCACCACGCTGCCGAAGCAGCGGCCGATGGCGAAGGCGTCCGCCGGGTGGAGTGTCCGGCCGACCACGCCGCGGATGTCGTACTCGCGCAGGCTGGTCGGGTCGAAACTGTGCTGGAATGCCATCACACCGCATCCTGGTAATGCTTCATGAACTCACGCACCGCCGGCGCCAGCTCGGGCCGCTTCAGCGCAAAGGCGATCTGCGCCTCAAGGAAGCCGATCTTGTCGCCGCAGTCGAACCGACGGCCCTCGTAGCGCAGGCCGTGGAACGGGGTGTTGCCGATCATCTTGGCCATCGCGTCGGTCAGCTGCACCTCGTTGCCGGCGCCGCGCTCCATCTGCGACAGGTGGCCGATCACCTCCGGCAGCAGCACGTAGCGGCCGATCACCGACAGGTTGCTCGGCGCGTCCGCGGGCTTCGGCTTCTCCACGAGGCCGAGCACCTCGACCATGCGCCCGTCATCCTGGCCGACGCGCAGGATGCCGTACTTGTTGGTCTGGTCCCGCGGCACCTCGGCCACGGCGACCACGTTGCCGCCGGTCTCCGCATAGGCTTGCGCCAGCTGCTCCAGGCAAGGGGTCTCGCTCAGCACCAGGTCGTCCGGCAGCAGGATGGCGAAGGGGTCGTCGCCGATGAAGGCGCGCGCGCACCAGATGGCGTGGCCCAGCCCCAGCGGCACCTGCTGGCGCACCGTGGTGATCGAGCCGGGCTGCACCTTCATCGCGTCCAGCATGGCGATCATGTCGGTCTTGCCGCGCTCCCGCAGCGTCGCCTCCAGCTCGTAGGCCACGTCGAAGTGGTCGATCAGCGCGGTCTTGCCGCGCCCGCTGACGAGGCAGAACTGCTCGATCCCGGCCGCCTGCGCCTCCTCGATCGCATACTGGATCAGCGGCTTGTCCACGATGGGCAGCATCTCCTTGGCCATGGCCTTGGTCGCCGGCAGGAAGCGGGTGCCCAGGCCGGCAACCGGCAGGACGGCCTTACGCAGCTTTTTCATGACGTGGGTGCGTTCCGTTTTTGGTTGTGATCGCGCCGCGACTAGACGATTTTTCCCCCAATTGGAACGGTGCCATGGCCGGTCCGGGGCGGCAAGACGCGCGTGCTGTCGAAAACAAACAATCATCGGCCCTTGAGCAACACGTCCCGCGCCTGGTTCACCCGCGCCGCCAGCCCGTGCGTGCCGCCGCCATCGGGATGCGCCACCCGCATCAGCCGGACCCAGGCCGCGCGCACGTCCGCGTCCGACACCGGGTCGGTGAGGTCCAGCACCTCAAGCGCCTCGGCCCGGCCCATCCTGCCCCGTCTTGCCTGATCTGGACGCGGCTTGCCCTTGCCCTGCGCCTCCTGCCACCAGCTCCAGGCGAGCGGGCCCAGGAACACGCCCGCCGCGATGGCCGACGCTCCCCGCCCGGTCAGCAGCAGCATCGCACCCAGCGCCAGGCCGCCCAGCGCCACCACCCAGGCCAGCAGCGCCTTCAGCGAAGCGACGCTGGCGCGGGAAAAGGCGTTCGCCGCCCACAGCAGCAGCCCGAGCGCGCCGAGGCCCAGGCCCAGCAGGATCATGGCGTCACCCGGCGCCGCCGCGCCGCGCCGCATCCCCGGATGCGCGCTTCGCTGCATCCATCGCCACCACGGCACTCACGTTCACGATGCCGCGCGCGGTCACGGTCGGCACCAGCACGTTCACCGGACGCGACATGCCGAGCAGCAGCGGCCCGACCGGCAGGGCGTCGGCTGCGGCCTTGAGCAGGGTGGCGCCGATGTTCGCCGCGTCCAGACCCGGCATCACCAGCAGGTTCGCGATGCCCGAAAGCCGGCTGTCCGGCACGGCCCGGTCGCGCAGGTTCTCGATCAGCGCGGCGTCCGCGTGCATCTCCCCGTCCACCTCAAGCTCCGACGCCTGCTCGCGGATCAGCGCGAGCGCGTGCCGCATCTTGCGGGCGGTGTCGGAGTTGCTGGAGCCGAAGCTCGAATGCGACAGCAGCGCCGCCTTGGGCACGACGCCGAACGACCGCACGGCATCGGCGGCCAGCAGCGTCATCTCGGCGACCTGCGCCGCCGTGGGGTCGAGGTTCATGTGGGTGTCGCAGATGAACAGCGCGCCGCTCTGCAGGATCAGGCAGGACAGCGCGAAGACGCGGGACACCTCCGGCCGCCGCGGCACGATGGGCAGCAGATACTGCATGTGCCGCCACCAGTCGCCGGTGCCGCCGCAGATCGCCGCATCCGCCTGACCGGCCTGCAGCAGCATCGCCGCGGCGACCGTGGGCCGCCGGTCCAGCCGCCGGGACGCCGCGTCGGGCGGCATGCCGCGCCGCCCCACCATGCGCTGATAGGCTTCGACCAGCGGATCGAACACCGCGCGGTCCTCCGCCGGGTCGAGCACGCGGACGGCGTCGTCGAGCGTCATGCGCAGCCCCATGTCGCGCACCCGGGCGGCGATCACCTTGCGGCGGCCGAGCAGGATCGGCTGCGCGATGCCGTCATCCACCAGGGTCTGCACGGCGCGCAGCACCCGCTCATCCTCGCCCTCGGCATAGACGATGCGCTGCGGCGCCTGGCGCGCGGCCTCGAACACCGGGCGCATGAACTGGCCGGAGCGGAACACGAACTTCTCCAGCTCGCGGCGGTAGGCGGCGAAGTCCTCGATGGGGCGGCGCGCCACGCCGCTGCTCATCGCCGCCGCGGCGACGGCGGGGGCGATCTGCAGGATGAGGCGCGGGTCGAACGGCTTCGGGATGATGTACTCCGGCCCGAACACCGGGGCGGCGCCGCCATAGGCGGCCGCCACCACCTCGCTCGCCTCGACGCGCGCCAGGGTGGCGATGGCCTCGACGCAGGCGACCTTCATCGCCTCGTTGATCTCGCTCGCCCCCACGTCCAGCGCGCCGCGGAAGATGAAGGGGAAGCACAGCACGTTGTTGACCTGGTTCGGGAAGTCGCTGCGCCCGGTGGCGACGATGGCGTCGGGCCGGGCATCGCGCACCAGGTCCGGCATGATCTCCGGGTCGGGGTTGGCGAGCGCCAGGATCAACGGCCGGTCGGCCAGCAGATGCAGCCAGTCGGGACGCAGCACGTTGGGCGCCGACAGCCCCAGGAACACGTCGGCGCCGGCCAGCACGTCCGGCAGGCGGCGCGCGTCGGTCGTCCGGGCATAGTTCGCCATGTTGGGCGGCATGTCGCGGTCGCGGCCCGCATACACGACGCCCTTCACGTCCGTCAGCGTCACGTTCCCCGCCGGCAGGCCCATCGCCACCAGCAGGTCCACGCAGGCCAGCGCCGCCGCCCCGGCGCCGCTGGTGACGAGCCGCACCTCCTCCAGCCGCTTGCCCTGCAGCAGCAGGCCGTTGCGAACCGCGGCGGCGACGATGATGGCCGTGCCGTGCTGATCGTCGTGGAACACCGGGATGCCCATGCGGGCGCGCAGCCGGCGCTCGATCTCGAAGCACTC